>DATIVW010000022.1:0-25841 GCA_035465595.1 Rhizomicrobium sp.
GGTGAGGAATTTCGGATTTGCGCCGTCTTCGTCCATCACGGCCAGGCGCTTCTTGCGGTTTGTCGCCGGGCCGGATTCGGAGATGAACACGATGCGCGTGTCGAAATAGCCTTTTTCACCGGTGATCCGCTGGTAGATCGCATCCGAGACCAGATGCGCGATGCGCCGCCAGTTATCGGGTGTCGTGTAATATTGAAGCCCGACCATCTGGCTTCCGCCGGCGACGTCCCAGAGCCGGAAATCAAGGCGCAAGCGTCCATCGGGCTGCGCCTGTACCTGCCCGGTGACAAGCGCCTGTGCGTTGATGACCCGCCAGTTTGCAAAATTCGGGATGGTGTTGATGTCCTTCACCTGGTCGACGAAGGATTTGGAATCCAGAACGCGGAACAAGCCCGAACGGTCGAGGTCGGCGCGCACCACGCCTGCAATCTGAGCACCGGATGGATCGCCGATGAAATCGGGAATGGCGATCGGCAGCGGTTGGATGTTGCCCTGCGTTACGTCCACGCGAAGCTGGGCCGAAGCGGGTGCTGCGAAGGCCAATGTGAAGCCCGCAAATGCCAGAAGGGCGAATACCAATCTTTTCATGCGCTTCTCCAACATCGCTTTTGATCTCACTGGCCCATCATCTGGCGTGGGTCGAAATGGAAAGGATTGATCTCACGCCATTGGTTGTAACGGTCCGCCGGCAGCTTGTACGGCGCACATTCAAAAATGGCCCGCCTTGCCGCCTCCGCCGCCGCACGCGTGTAGGGATTGCTCGAGACGGCGGCGGCAGAGTCTCCAACCAATTGTGGCGGCCGTGCGACCGAACCGTCCTGGTTGAGTAACAAATCGAAATCGACAATCAGATCCTCGGCGCGCGGCGCGCCGACCGGCGGGCTCCAGCACTGCGCGATCTGGCTGCGCAGCGCGTCCTGGATATCCGCAGTCATGGCGGTTTGCGGACCGAAACCTTTCACGTTGCGGGCACCCGTCCTGGCATTTCGCGCGCTGGCGGCGGCAGGCGTCTGCTTGTCGAGCAAAGCCATGATGTTGTTGATGTCGAATTGCTTTTTCTTGGCTTCCGGCTTCGGCTGGTCCTGCGGCTTCAATTTGGGCGTGGGCAGCGGTTCCGGCTTGGCGATCAGAGGTTCCGATGGCGCCTGATCCGGCGCGGCTTCGGGCTGAATGGCCGGCGGCGGCGTGACCATCGGTTGCGGCTGTGGCGGCGCGGGCTGGACGTCTTCCTTCGGCGGCGCCTTTGGCTGTTCCTTCACCATCGCCTGCAAATTGGTCTTCTGCCCGATGGTGACCAGATCGACCGGAACGACGGGCGAATCCTGGACATCGAGGTCGAGCTTGTGCGCGAAAGTGAACAGCGTTGCGGCCACGATCACGACATGCAGGATCGCGGCCGCGAAAAGGGAAAGCGGAGAAATCCGCCCACCGGCGCCCGATGCCAGCGAAATCCTATTTTCGATCGCGCGGCTTGGCGACATCTGTAACAAGCCCGATATGCGTGAACCCCGCGGCGCTGATTTCCGCCATCACTTCCATGACCCGCCCATAGTCAACCGACTTGTCGCCGCGCACGAAGATGCGCTGGTCATAGCCATTGGCGGCAATGGCGCTGAGCTTGGCGATGAGCTGATCTTCGGGGACCTGAACGTTCTGCAGATAGATGTGCCCATCGCGGCGCACGGTGACGGAAAGCGGTTCGCGATCCTGGCCCAGCGCCTGCGCCTTGGTCTTGGGCAGATCAACCGGCACCCCCACGGTGAGCAGCGGCGCGGTCACCATGAACACGATCAGCAGCACCAGCATCACGTCCACGAACGGCGTGACGTTGATGTCGGACATGGGATGCGCGCGGCCGCGGCGGGCACGGCGATCGACGCGTTTCATGGCCAGAGCCATCAGCGCGCCGCCTTCTCGTCGAGCTGGCGCGAAAGGATCGCGGAGAACTCGTCGGAAAAGCCTTCGAGGCGCCCGGTGTAGCGGCCGATGTCGTTGGCGAACTTGTTGTAGAAAATCACCGCCGGAATGGCGGCGAGCAGGCCCATCGCGGTGGCGAACAGGGCTTCCGCGATACCAGGGGCAACAACAGCAAGCGTCGTGTCATGGCGGGCCGCGATGGCGGAGAACGAGTTCATGATGCCCCAGACAGTGCCGAACAGACCGACAAACGGCGCTGTGGCGCCGACCGTTGCAAGGAACCCAAGATTTTTCTCAACGCCGTCGGTCTCGCGCAGGATGGTCACCGCCATCGCCTTGTCGATGCGCTCCTTGATGCTGGGCAGGAGCCATTCGCGCGGCGCGCCGCCGTCGAACGCCCGGCGCCATTCGCGCAGCGCCGAGACGAACACCGCCGACATGGGATGGTCCGGCGACTTGGCGTATTGCGCATAGAGCTCATCGAGCGACAGGCCCGACCAGAACGTCTTCTCGAACCTGTCCGCCTTGCGGCGCAAGGATGCGAGCGCGATCAGCTTGTTGATGATGATGGTCCACGACCACAGGGATGCGAGCAGCAGCAGCACGAACACCGCCTTCACGATCGGGTCGGCGCGCATGAACAGGGACACGACGGAGATACCGGCAATGTCGGGTGTGACGCTGCCGCCGGTCTGTGTGACATCCACATTGGTGGTCGGGGCGGCGGCAGGTGACAGGTTCTGGACCTGTGCGGGCTCTCCGCTGGGCGCGGCGGCTGGCTGGGCAAATGCGGGCACGGCAATGGAAAGAGAAAGCGCCGCAAGAGCCACGGCGATCCAACGCGTCAAATTCATCAGCAGACCTCTTCGTGCCGGGCCCGGAATGCGCGCCGGTTGTTGCTCACGTGATACCGCGAGATGCGCCAAGAGCAAGTCTCATCAGCGCATTTGAACGTGGCCGAAATTGGGCGGCAAATCGTTAAGCACCTGTTTCCAAAAGAAAAGGCGAAAGCCTGTCGCGTGTTTCCTGCGGAATACGCTTGGGCCTTCCATTGAGCGAGATGATGCAGGCCTCGACTTCACCGTGAGTCAGCTGTTGGCCGTTGCAATAGATGTCTTGCACTGCCGTCATGCGTGCGCCGGTGAGAGATTGGGCGGAGGTGTGAACCTCAACCAGGTCGTTCAGCCGCGCCGGTCGCAGATACTCGAGCGCGGCCTTGCGCAGGGTCCAGGCGAAAGGTTCCGGTCCGTCGAGTTCCGCGAGCTTGTGGATGCCGGCGGCGCGAAAGAACTCCGTGCGGCCGCGTTCCATGAACCGAAGGTAATTTGCGTGATAGACGATGCCGGAAAGATCGGTGTCCTCGTAGTAAATGCGGATCGGCAGGACATGAACCTTGCCGACGAACTTGCCGAAGCTTTCTACGGTTTCGGGCATTGCGGGTTCTTGTCTCGATCGCAGGCGGACTTGGGCGGAAGGATCGTCATCGTCACGACACCTTTCTGTTGCGGCGGTTGCTTGACGGGTTCGTCCTTGTAGGCGACAGCCATGTACGCGCTCAGAGCGCGACCGAATTCCCCCCACAGGCTGAATACGCCCACCGTGAGCGCCAAGGCGATAACGAGAAAGAGGATGCGATAGATCCTGGGGCTCATTCATCGGCCTCATCGGACTTGAAGAGGCCGAATTGCGCGGGATCACGCGGTGGTGCTGTGAGGCCCAGATGTCCATAGGCCGCGCCCGTGAGCATCCGCCCGCGCGGCGTGCGTTGCACGAACCCCAGCTGCATCAGATACGGTTCCACGATCTCTTCCAGCGCATCGCGCGGTTCGCCAAGCGCCGCCGCGATGGTCTCGATACCGACGGGACCGCCGCTGAAACTTTCGGCGATCAGCTTCAGGTAGCGCATGTCGAAGGCATCGAGCCCACGCTTGTCAACCTCCAGCCGCGTGAGCGCCGCATCGGCGATCTTCGCATCGACCTTCTTGTGCCCGCCGACGGACGCGAAATCGCGCACGCGCTTGAGAAGACGTCCCGCGATGCGCGGCGTACCGCGCGCGCGGGATGCAATTTCCTTTGCCCCATCGGTATTGAGCTCGAAGCCCAGCACGCGCGCGCCGCGCTCCACGATCGAAAGCAGCTCCTCCGGTGTATAGAAGTTGAGGCGGATGGGGATGCCAAACCGGTCGCGCAACGGCGTCGCCAGCAACCCGGCGCGTGTGGTCGCGCCGATCAGGGTGAATGGCGCGAGCGTGATCTTCACCGAACGCGCCGACGGGCCTTCGCCGATGACAAGGTCCAGCTCGTAGTCTTCCATCGCCGGATAGAGGATTTCCTCGACGGCCGGATTGAGGCGATGGATCTCGTCGATGAAGAGAACGTCGCGCGGCTCCAGATTGGTGAGGATAGCCGCGAGGTCGCCCGCCTTCGCCAGCACCGGGCCGGACGTGGAGCGGAAATTCACGCCGAGTTCGCGCGCCACGATCTGCGCCAGCGTCGTCTTGCCCAGACCCGGCGGGCCGGAGAACAGCACATGGTCGAGCGCTTCCTGCCGTTCGCGTGCGGCCTGGATGAAGATGGAGAGATTTTCGCGCGCCTGCTTCTGGCCGACGAATTCGCCCAGCCGCTTGGGGCGCAGCGACGATTCCAGCGTGTCGTCCTCGCCGCGCTCCGGCGTGACGATACGATCGGTCTTGGGAACTGCACTCGCCATCTACCGTCCCATTGCGCGCAGGCTTTCGCGGATCAGCACATCCAGCGGCGCGTCGCCCATGTCGCGCGCGATCCGCGCCACGCTTTCCGCCGCCTGCCCCTGAGAATAGCCGAGCTTGACCAAGGCTGCGACCGCATCCGCTTCCGGGCCACGGTGCGCCACAACCGGCGCAAACTCCTCGCCTTCGTGGCCGCGCAGCATCATCGCGGGCGCCTTGTCCTTCAGTTCCGTGACGATGCGCAGCGCAAGCTTGGGGCCAACGCCCTGGGCCTTGCCAATCATCGCCTTGTCGGAGAGCGCCAGCGCACGCTGCAGTTCCTTGGCGGACAGTGCCGACAATACGTTCAGCGCCACGCGGGCGCCGACATTCTGAACTGTCTGCAGGAGGCGGAACCATTCGCGTTCCTCGGCGCCGGCAAAACCATAAAGCCGGATCGCGTCTTCGCTGACCTTGGTTTCGATCATCAGCGACGCGGGAGCGCCGACAGTCAGGCGCGAAAGCGTGGAGGATGGGCAGTGCACCAGATAGCCCACGCCGTTCACATCGAGGATGCAATGGTCTTCGTGGATCGAATCCACGATGCCGCTCAGCTTGCCGATCATGCGAGCACTTTTTTGTCGGTCGCTCTGGCGAACGGCGAACCGGATGCCACTTCGCCTGCCAACGCTCCCATGATTTTTGCGCGTGTTCCCGCGAGATGCGCATGCGCAATGGCGGCGGCGAGCGCATCGGCGGCATCGGCGGCTTCGACGCGGGCAGTCGGCAACAGGCGGCGCACCATCATGCCGACCTGGTCCTTGCCCGCATGCCCGACTCCAACGACGCACTTCTTGATGTGATTGGGCGCGTACTCCGCCACGTCCAATCCGGCCTGCGCGGCGGCGAGCAGCGCGATCGCGCGGGCATGGCCCAGCTTCAATGCCGCGCTCGGATCCTTGGCGACGAAGGCCTGCTCAACCGAGATCGCGACGGGCCGGTGTTCCGCGATCACGGCGCAAAGCAGTTCGTGCAGTGTCATCAGCCGCGCCGCCAGCTCCAGCTTCGCATTGCTGGTCAGGACGCCGTGCGCGACATGGGTCAGGCGGGTACCGGACATGTCGATGACGCCCCAGCCCATCCGCGCGAGGCCGGGGTCCAAGCCGAGAATGCGAATCGTGGCGCCCATCGGCGATTTGTACCGTGTTTGTTCAGTCCTGTCTTATGCCACGCCGCGCGCATGATCCAGCATGGCGCGGGCGATCTCGCGCTCGCCCATGACGACCTGGCTAGCGCCGAGCTTGAGGAGATGATCGACTTCCGCGTCGAAATGGGCGCGGGCCACGATCTCCAGCCCCGGATTGACCTTGCGCGCCTGCTGCACGATCTGCCCTGCCTCGAAGGCTTCGGGGATGGCGACGAAAAGAAGCCGGGCACCGGCGATGTTGGCGGCCTTCAGCACCCGCTCCGTCGCGGCGTTGCCCTCGATGGCTTCGATGTTCGCGGCGGCGAGTTTCTCGATCCGGTCCTGCGCTTCTTCGATGACGAGGAGCGCCGTGCCGTCGCTCTTCATGCCTTCCGCCACGAGGCTGCCGACGCGGCCGTAGCCGACGACGATAGCGTGACCGGCGAGTTGGGTGGGCTGCAGCTCCGCCGGCTTCTCGCGAACAGCTTCGGGCATGACGGCCTCGGGTTTGCGGAAGCGTTCGGCGGCGGCAACCAAAAAGGGATTGACGATGATCGACAGGATCGACGTGCCGAGGATGAGATCGCGCGCGCGGTCGGGTAACAGGCCCTGGCTGATGCCGAGGTCGGCAAGGATGAAGGAGAACTCGCCGATCTGCGCCAGCCCTGCGCCGATGAACAGGGCCGTCGCCAGCGGATAACCGAAGGCGCGGGCGATGAGGAAGGCAACGCCGCCGATCCCGATCACCACCACCAGCAGGGCCATCGCCAGCAGGCCGGGTTCGTGCACCACGACCAGCGGATCGAACAACATGCCAACCGAAACGAAGAACAGAACCGCGAAGGCGTCGCGCAGCGGCAGCGTTTCCTCGGTGGCGCGCTGGGAGAGCGGCGAGCCGCTCATGATCATGCCGGCGAAGAAGGCGCCGAGCGCGATGGAGACGCCGAACAGCTCTGCCGCGCCGAACGCCACGCCGAGCGCCACCGACAGCACCGCCAGTCGGAAAAGCTCGCGCGATCCGGTGTGCGCCGTGTAGTGCAGCACCCACGGGATCACCCGGCGGCCCACGATCAGCATGAAGGCGACGAAGCCGCCAAGCTTCAGAACCGTGTAGCCCAGCGCCTTCGCCAACCCGGCGGGATCGACATGGCCGCCTTTCAGCGCCAGCGCGATCGGGGGGAGAAGCACCAGCGCCAGGACGGTGATGAAGTCCTGCATCACCAGCCAGCCCACCGCGATGCGGCCGCGCCCCGAATCCATCAGGTGCCTGTCCTGCAGGGTGCGCGTCATCACCACGGTGGAAGCGATGGCGAGGGCGAGGCCGAAGACGATGCCGGTGCCGAAATTCCAGCCGATCAGCCAGGCCAGCGCTTCGCCCAGCATCGTCGCGATGGCCACCTGCAGCAGCGCGCCGGGAATGGCGATGCGGCGCACCGAGATGAGATCGCCCGGGGAGAAGTGAAGTCCCACGCCGAACATCAGCAGGATCACGCCGATCTCGGCGAGCTGCAGCGTCAGGCTGTGATTGGCGACGAAGCCCGGCGTGAAAGGCCCTACTGCAACGCCGGCCAGCAGGTACCCCACGATGGGCGAGAACTTCAGCCGGTTGGCGATGGTGCCGAAGAGGAACGCCAGCCCCAGGCCGATCACCAGCACGGCGATCAGGGGCGAATTGTCGGTCAGGCTCGGCGCAGCGGTCATCGCGCCGTCATCATGCATCAACCGCCCAGTTTCGCCATCAACGCTTCGGACAATTCGTAATTGCCGTAGACGGTCTGCACGTCGTCATGCTCGTCGAGCACGTCGAGCAGCTTGATCAGGGTTTCGCCGTTCTCGTCGCTGACCGGAGACATCGTCTTGGGACGCCATTCGATTTTGGCGCCGGAAGGCTCGCCCAGCTTCTTCTCCAGCGCATCGCGAACGCTGCCGAAATCTTCCATCGAGCTCAGGAATTCGTGGCCGTCCTCGCTGGAGATGACTTCGTTGGCGCCCGCTTCGATGCCGGCTTCCAGCATCGTCTCTTCGGAGCCCTTGTCGCTAGGATAGGTGATGACGCCCACGCGATCGAACATGAAGGTGACGGAGTTGGGCTCGCCCAGCGCGCCGCCATACTTGGAGAAGGTGGAGCGGATATCGCTGCCGGTGCGGTTGCGGTTGTCCGTCTGGGTTTCGACGATGAGGGCAACGCCGCCGGGGCCGTAACCCTCGTAGCGCACTTCCTCGATGTTCTCGGCGCCGGCGCCGGAGGCTTTGTCGATGGCGCGCTGGATATTGTCCTTGGGCATCGACTGCTGCTTGGCGGCGATGATCGCCGCCCTGAGGCGGGGATTGTGCGCGGGGTCGGGCATGCCCATCTTGGCGCTGACGAAGATTTCGCGCGCCAGCTTGGAGAACATCTTCGAGCGCTCCTTATCGGCGCGCCCCTTGCGATGCATGATGTTCTTGAACTGACTATGACCTGCCATATTCCCTTGTCGCTCTCCCTCGCGGGAACGCTCCTGATTTTGGTCGCTCTCCCTTTCGGGAACGCTCCTGTAACGAGACTGATAGATTGGGCGGCTGAGATACCCGTTCGGGTCGCATTGTTTCAAGGTCTCCAAAAGAAAGGCCCGCGCGGCGCGTTGCCGGGAGGCAGAGCGCCCCAAACAACGCCGTCCCGGCGAGCCTGACAGTCCCTGGCTACGCAGCAGGCCCTAGGAAGGCGGTTATCCGCACGACCAGTGAGCGCCTTCGCCTCAACCTCCCCGGTTTGCATGTGGTCCCCGTCACCGGACGGCTTCCACGCGGGGTACCCGCAAGCTGGTCCCCTTACCTGTCTGTTCTTGCGATCAAGCTACGTCTTCAAAGGCGTTCTCCCGGTCATGACCCGAAAGAACAAATAGCGAACATAAATAGGACTATCAAGCCCGATCAGGAAAAAATAACTGACAAATCGTCAACATGTCATTGCAGAAACCAGAACCGCGCGCAAACCAGGAGCAGCACCGTCGCGAGCGCCGTGCGCACAGCAACTTCCGGCACGCGGGTGGTGGCCATGC
Source organism: Rhizomicrobium sp. (assembly GCA_035465595.1). Lineage (GTDB taxonomy): Bacteria > Pseudomonadota > Alphaproteobacteria > Micropepsales > Micropepsaceae > Rhizomicrobium. The sequence goes on from DATIVW010000022.1 coordinate 8,829, forward strand.
TGGCCATCACGATTCCAGGCAACGAGCCGCATAGAAGAGAAAGAAGTATGTGCAGGTCGATCGTGCCGAGGATGGAATGCCCCAGCCCTGCCAGCAAAGTGAGCGGCACGGCGTGCGCGATATCGGTGCCGACAAGCCGATGCGTCGGCATTTTGGGATAAAGCAGCACGAGCGCGGTGACACCAATTGCGCCTGCACCGACCGAGGAAATCGTCACCAGCACACCCAGCACCGCGCCGGTTGCTACTGTGAGCGCCGAGACAAGTCGCGGCTTCAGATCGCCGACACGGCGCTCATATAACCGCATTAAACTTTTGCGGAAGACGAGAGAAAGGGCGGTGAACAGAAGCGCCACGCCGAGGACTTTCGTGATGAGCGATTGAACCGCCTTGCTGTCCACGCCCAATTCAAAGAGAGCCCAGATCGTCAGCGCGGCCAACGGCACGCTGCCCAAAGCCAGCAGGCCGACCACCTTCCAGTCGATGTTCCTATTGTAGCCGTGAACAGCCGAGCCGCCGAGCTTGGTCACGCCCGCATAAATCAGGTCGGTGCCGACAGCAGAGGCGGGATGCACGCCGAAGAGCAGAATCAAGAGCGGCGTCATAAGCGATCCACCTCCGACACCGGTGAATCCGACGAGCATGCCGACAACGAGACCCGATACGACATAAAGCGGATCAAGCAGATGAATGAACTGCATCGTGATGTCCTTGCGATGTTCAAATGTGATTGAAGATCAGAGTGCGAATTGCGCGCGGAGCGACACGGCGTCTAGCTTGGCGCCGATATCGCCGCCCGCGCTGTTCAACCGCGAGACATCGGTGTGCTGGTAGTCGAGCACGAAACGGATGGCGCTGTTCGGATACCAGTTCACGCCAGCCGTCCAGATCTTCTGCTCGCCGCCGCGCACGCCACCCGGCGGCGTGGGCAGGCCGGCAGCACCGGCGTTGTCGTTCAGGTTCAGAACACTGTAGTGGCCCGCCAGTTCCCACGCGCCCAAACCGCCATGATCGAACGAGAAGGCATCCCGCGGTTTCGGCGAACCGTAGCTGCCGGTGGAGGCGATATAGGGCTTGGCTTCCCCGGTGAGCACCCAGCTCGCCTGCAGATACCAGCCGTCGAAAGACGGATTGGACAGCGCGCTGGCGCGGCGGGTTACATCGAAATTGAAATAACCGCCTTGCGCATAAAGGCTGTGCCAGTTGCCCGTCGCTTCCACGCCCCATTCCAGCACCTTGCTGGCGTCGATCGTGCCGGTGTCGATCAGGCGGGCGTTGTTGTCGTCCACGTTCAGCTCGGGACGTTCGCGAAAGCGCAGCGCCTTCGGCGATCCCGAGCCGGCGGCGGTGTCGGCGATCTTGAACACGTAGGAAGAGTCCGCGCCGACGGCGAAGTTGGAGGCGTCGCCCTTGAACAGCCGATAAGCGATGCGGCCCACGGCGGCCTGCTGCTCATCGAAGACGCCGCTGTCCTGCACCAGGTTGCCGGTGTAGGAGATAGCCGCGAAGTAGTTGTCATCATAAGCGAACAGCGTGGTGCCGTCGCGGCCGTCGGAGCCGGCGATGCTGCGCGCAAGATCGGTCGGCTGCGCGCGCTCCAGGAACAGCAGATCGGACGCCGACGTCGAATCTTCGAAGCTTTCCGGCGTCGGATAGGCGCCGATGCGCCAATGCACCGGGCCGAGGCCGTCATACTGGATGTAGGCGCTCGCGATGGACGAGCCTTCCGAGCCCGAACCGCCCATGTCGTAGAGGAACTGGTAGGACCAGTCCTTGAACAGCGTGCCCTGCACGCCCAGCCGCGCGCGGCGGAAATTGCTGCCGCTGGAGAAGTCGATGCCAGCCGGCGCCTTGCCGTTGCCGTAGTAAGCGCTGTCGAACTGCACCAGCGCGCGCAGATCCAGGCTGAAATCGCCGTCGGCGGACTTGAACGATGGGCGGCCGTTCCTGATCGACACTCTCACATCCGGTGGCGCCGTCTGCTTCTGCACCACGTCGGCATATTGATCAGAAGTGCTGCGCTTGAGGTCCGCGACCTCCGCGTTCAGATCGTTGATCTGCTGCTGCAGCGCGTCGATCTTCGCCTGGTCCGCGGGCGCGGCCTGCGCCGCCGCGGAAAGAACCAGCATGCTCGCACCGGCGAGCAATATACTTCCAACCCGAAAAACAGACATGCACTGCCCCTGCTCCATTGCGGCGGGCAGCTTTTTCCATAATTCCTATCGAGTCAATAGAGATTAAGAGGATTCATCAGGCGGCGTGATTTCACGTTTTCGATTCAGTGTTTTCGAGATGCGCGGTGGCGCCGCGCGACTGCGCCGGCCAGCGTCTGGGATTCGAGGATGTCCGCGGTCGCATCGCGCGCCAGCATCAGCACCTTGCGGATCGCGCAGGTGTTCTCGTCCACGCAATCCTCGCAGCGCTGATAGGCCGTGACGCTGACGCAGGGCGCAAGCGCGAGGGGACCATCGATGGCGCGGATGATGTCGGCGAAACTGATGTCCCTGGGCGACTTGCCGAGCATGTAGCCGCCGCTGCGTCCGCGCAGGCTGCGCAGGATTCCGCGCTTGCGCAATTCCAGAAGGATCTGCTCCAGGAACTTGCGCGGCACGCGCGCTTCCTCGGCGATGTCGGCGATCATCATCGGCTCATCGCCGTCATGCTCGGCGAGGACGATCAGTGCATGCAGGGCGTAGCGAGCCTTCTGGGAAAGCACGGCATAAATCCGGAAGTTCCATCGGATAGATGGACTTTGGCCCCGGACCCGTCAATGGCAACCGCGCAAACCCGAGGACGCGCGCTTCGCCTACTTCACCGACTTCCAGTACGGATAGCTGCCGATGTCGCACCAGCCCTCGGGCAGGAACGGATTGCCGCCCTGGCCGCTCGACGGGTTGTCGCCGGCCTTGAACGACCTGAGATAGGCGACCTCGCAGGTCTGCAGGACGCGGTAGTTGGTGCGCTGGTAATCGTCGTTCGCCTGCTGTTTGGCGGCGTCGAGCTTGCCCTGCACACTCGCAAGCTCGCTCTGCAGCTGGCTCACCTGCTGGCTGAGGTTGTTGATCGCCTGCAGCAGATCGAAGTTCGACGGCGCCGCGAGCATCTTCGCCGGCTGCATGACTTGCGTTCCGGTGGCGGGCCGTGCGGCGGGCTGGGCCGAAACCGGGGCGGCGGCGAGCGCCGACAAAAGGACTGCGGGCAGGATGATCTTCATGGTCTGATCCCAATGCGAGGCTACGCTTCTTTCTGGAACAGGACGCGCACGGCCGCCTTGATGCGGATCAAGCATTCCGGCGATGGGTTCTTGCGCCGGTCACGCCTGCAGCGCCGACCGCACCCGGCGCTTGGCGAATTCCAGGGCGGTGATGAACGCCGCGCCAGCCGCGAGGCAAATGGCCAGATCGTCCAGATGTAGCGGCCCGAACTGGAAAAGCGCCTGCGCCGGCGGCCAGTAGATCGCGATCGCCAGAACCGCGAGCACCGCCGACACCAGAATCCACAGCGCGCGATTGGGCCGCAGCAGCGCATGCGCCAGCGATGAATCGAAAGACCGGTTCACCAGGATCAGTCCGATGTTCATCAGCACCAGCGTCACGAAGACGAAGGCCCGCAGATCGGCTTCCGGCATCGCGGCGCGCGCGCCGAGCATCAGCGCCAGCGTCACCACCATGAGCGCGGCGATGCCCTGCACCAGCGCCCACAGCGCAGGCTTGCGGCCGAGCACCGGCGCGTCGGGACGGCGCGGCGGACGGCGCATCACGTTTTCCTCCGCGGCTTCGGATTCGAACACCACCGAACAGGCCGGATCGATCACCATCTCCAGCAGCGCGATCTGCAGCGGCATCAGGATCAGCGGCAGCCCGGACAGGAACGGCAGCAGCGCCAGCCCCGCGATCGGAATGTGCACGGCCACGATGTATTCGATGGCCTTGCGCAGATTGTCGTAGATCCGCCGGCCAAGGCGGATGGTCGCCACGATGGAGGCGAAATCGTCGTCCATCAGCACGATGCTCGCCGCCTCGCGCGCAACATCCGTGCCGCGTCCGCCCATCGCGACGCCGATATGGGCGGCCTTCATCGCGGGCGCATCGTTCACGCCGTCACCCGTCATGGCGACGACTTCGCCGTCGCGCTTCAGGGCTTCGACGATGCGCAGCTTCTGCGCGGGGCGGATGCGCGCGAAGACCGACACCGTGCGGATGCGCTCGGCAAGCTCGCCATCGGACAACGCGTCCATCTCGGCGCCGGTGACGACGGAACCGCCGTCGATGCCGGCATCCTTCGCGATGGCGCGGGCGGTGACCGGATAGTCGCCGGTGATCATGATGACGCGGATTCCCGCCGTGCGGCATTCGGCGACCGCCGCGGGCACGTTGGCGCGCAAGGGATCGGCAAAGCCCACCAGGCCCACATAGCGGAACGGGATGTCGCGCTGCGATTGCGGATGGGCGGCGTCGCCCGCGGCGAGCGGACATTGCGCCACCGCCAGCAGGCGCAAGCCCTCGGCCGCCAGTTGATCGACCTGTTTCAACAGCCCGGCACGCATGGTGTCGGACAGGCGGCACAGCTCGGCGATGGCCTCGGGCGCGCCCTTGGCATAGGCCATAAGGGTCAGACCGGTGTCCCAGAGATTTGTGGTGGCGAACAGGTCCGGGCCGATGCCGTATGTATGCAGCAGGCTGCGCTGTCCGACGGTCTCGAACGCGACCGCGATCTCGTGGATGGCGCGGTCCATCGGATCGGTGGGCATCGGCGCGCTGGCGCCCAGCGCCGCATGCACGACGTCCTCCACCGCGTCCGACGGCGGCTGCTGCGATCCGCGCCGCCAGCTATCGCCGTTCGCCGCGACGAATTCCACGCGCATGTGGTTCTCGGTCAATGTGCCGGTCTTGTCGGTGCACAGGACCGTGGCGGCGCCCAGTGTCTCGATAGCCGGCGCGCGGCGCGTGAGGACGCGGGCGCGCGAGATGCGCCAGGCGCCCATCGCCATGAACACGGCGAGCACCAGCGGAATCTCCTCCGGCATCACCGACATGCCGATCGCGATGCCGCCCAGCGCCGCCTTCAGCCATGAGCCGCGCAGAAGGCCGAACAGCACGACGACAAGCGCGGAGACGCCAAGGCCGATAAACGCGAAATCGCGCACCAGCCAGGATAGCTGCGCCTGCAGTCGCGGCTGCTCCAGATCGATGGACTGAAGCGAGCGGCCGATCTTGCCCATTTCCGAACCCAGTCCCGTCGCCGTGACGCGCACCGCGGCATTGCCGTGAGCCACGAGCGTGCCGGCGAAGACGAAGGGCGTGTCCTCGCCGCCCGGGGCGGGCGCGGCCTGCTCGTCTTTGGCCGCGCGCTTGCGCACGGCGACGGACTCGCCGGTGAGGAGCGACTCGTCGGCGAGAAGCTCGCTGCATTCCAGGACCGTGGCATCGGCGGGAACGCGATCGCCTTCGGAAAGAAGCAGAACGTCACCCGGCACGACCTCGCGTCCGGGGATGCGCGCCTGCACGCCGTCGCGGATGACGAGCGCGCGCGGGCTGGCCAGATTGCGCAGCGATTCCAGCACGCGCTCGCTGCGCGATTCCTGCAGGATGCCGATCGAAACCGAGAGCGTGGCGAAAGCAGCGAGCACGATCGCATCGAGCGTCTCGCCGATGGCGAAATAGACCAGGCCGCCCGCGATGAGCAGCGCGAACATCGGCTGGCGCACCACGCCGAACGCAATGCGCGCGAGGTTGCGCCTGTCCGGCGCCGGAAGCTCGTTGGAGCCGAACTGGCGCAGGCGCGCCGCAGCTTCCGCGCTCGTCAGTCCCTGATGGACGATGCCAGCCATCGGCATTGATCCCCTTTCCCGCATTCAACGACATTGGGCCAGATCAAGGTCAAGCCGGGGGCCGGCCATTTCTCCGGCGCGCGCCGGTTTGTGGCAGGCGCGCAAGCGGCGTTGTATGAAGGGATGGCGGAAGGAGCGCGCGAACATGTGCGGCAAGTTCTCCATGATGATGACCTGGGGCGAATACTGCGCGCGCGCCGGCGTCGGCACCGATGGCGGCTATGGCGGCGGCGACGCCATGGATGCCGGCAAGATGCTGGCAACCATGACGCCCATGGCCAATGTCCCGGTGCTGCATCTGGGGCCCGTGCGCCAGCGCCGCATGACGCCAATGCGCTGGGGCTGGCACGACCACAAGGCCGCCGACCCGGCGCGCAGGTTCAGCCATCTGCATGCGCGCGCCGAAACCATCGACACCGCGCCGACCTGGTTCGAGCCGTTTCGCGACCGGCGCGGCGCGATCCTCACCAGGCAGTTCAACATCGGCGAGGAATTGCCCGACGGAAAAGTGAAGCAGTGGATCTGCAGCCGTGAAGACGGCGAGCCGATGTGGATGGCGGTCATCTGGTCCGCGTGGGAGCTGGTGCAGGGGCCGCTGCGCGCCTTCGTGATGGTCACCACCGATTCCTGCCCGCCACTCGATGGGCACGACAACCGCATGCCCGCGATCCTTGCCGGCGACGACGCACTCGCGATGTGGCTGGGCGAGACCGGCGCAAGCGATGCGCAATTGAAGGCGCTGCTGCGCCCCTATCCGGGCAAGCTCGTCATGCGCGAACAGGATCCGCCGAAGAAGAAGCAGGATGGCCCGCCGCCCAAGCCCAAGAAGGACGATCCGCAGCCGGGCCTGTTCTAGCGAAAGCTGCTGCTTCTAGTCACCCTTCGCCAGCCGTGCCTCGGCGGCGGCGACCATGGCGATGTAGCGCGGGTGATCGCGGATGCTGTCCAGGTCCGCGTCGGATGCGGACCAGTTAAGAAGCGACCGCGAAACTACCCGGTACAGCGGCTCCAGCAGGTCGAGCGCAGCATCGACGTCGTGCAGATCCACGATGAGCGTGCAGGCCATGTTGTAACGCATGTTCGTGTTGCCGGGATCGAGCAGGAGGGCGCGGCTCATCAGGTTCTTCGCCCGCTCGCCATCGCCCAGTTTCGAGAGCGCATCGATGGCGAACCCCATCGCCGAGCCGTTGTTCGGATCCTGCGCCATGATCTTTTCCGTGCGGGCCAGCGTGCGCTCGGCGGCGCGGCGCGCGGCTTCCGGATCACCCGCCAGGGTATAGCAATGGTTCAGCATGCCGCTGGCCCAATAATCGGTGTCCATCACCGAGGCGGCCTTTTCGAAATGGCGGATGGCGGCTTCGTGGTTGCGCATCGTGTAATACAGCCGCGCCGCCGCCTTGTTCACTTCGTAGGATTCCGGGTCGAGCCGCAAAGCTTTTTCGATCTCGACAATCGCCGCGTCGTGCTGGCTGTTGAACGTGAGCACCACCGCCTTGGCGGCATGCGCTTCGGCGAGATTGGGATCGAGCGCGATGGCGCGCTCCGCCGCCTCGAGGCCGTCGTCGCTCTCCAGACCCATGTAGAAGCGCAGATTGACCTGTGTGACGGCGATCAGCGCCCAGGCGCGTGCATAATTGGGATCGAGTTCGATGGCCTTGCGGCACAGGCGCATGATGGATTCGGCCATGCGCGCATCGCCCAGGCTGGCGATGATGCTGTATTGCCGCGCCATCAGGAAGAGATTGTAGGCTTCCACATTGTCGGTGCCGCGATGCTCGATCGCCTTCTTTTCTTCCGGCAGAAGTTTCAGCTTCAGCGCCGCGACGATGGCTTCGGAGATCTCGTCCTGCAGGGCGAAGATGTCGTTAAGGTCGCGGTCGTAGCGCTCCGCCCAGACGTGATCGTTGGTCGCGCCGTCGATGAGCTGGGCGGTGATGCGCACGCGCCCGCCGGATTTGCGCACGCTGCCTTCCAGCACGTGGCTCACCTTCAGCTCGCGCGCGACCTTGGGCAGGTCGACGTTCTTGCCCTTGTACATGAATGAGCTGTTGCGCGAGACGACGGAGAGCGACGACACCTTGGAAAGATCGGTGATGATATCCTCGCTGATGCCGTCGGAGAAATACTCCTGCTCCGCATCGCCGCTCATGTTGGCGAAGGGCAGCACGCAGATGGAGAGCTTGTGCACCGGCTCCGCGCGCGACGACGGCGCGGCGGCGCTCGCACCGGCGGCGCGCACCGCAAACACGTGCACCGGCGCTTCGATATTCTTGACGGTGTGCTCGCCCATGTCCTCGAACGAACATGATGTCTTGCCAAGCACCTGGTCGCGCACGACACGGCTGACCGCGACGCCGCCGACCGGCGCCAGTGCCTGGATGCGCGCGGCCACGTTCACGCCCTCGCCATAGATGTCGTCGCCTTCGAGGATCACCTCGCCGGAATTGATGCCGACACGATATTGTATGGGCCTGTCGTCATTCTTCGCAGCCTTGTTCGTCGCGTCCTGGATCGCCAGCGCGCAGTCGACCGCGGCGATGACGCTGGGAAACTCGACCAGGGCGCCGTCGCCCATCAGCTTGAACAGCCGGCCGCCGTGAATGGTCAGATGCGGATCGAAGATTCGCGCGCGGTTGGCCTTCAGCCGCTCCAGCGTTCCCGCCTCGTCGGCTTCCATCATGCCGCTGTAGCCGACGACGTCGGCGGACAGGATCGCGGTCAGTTTGCGCTGCATGATCGGTTAAAGACCGTGTGGGTTTGCACCAGCCTAGCCTGTCCGCAGGGCGACACAACCTCCCCGCCCGGCTGCCCGTACGGCAGCGCCGCGCTCAATCGGCAAGCTGGGCCGGGTCGCCCGCAACACCGCCGCCATGCTCGATCCATCGGGCCTGCGCGGGCGCGAATTTGCGCCGCACGAGCGCATCGTAGCGCGCCAGGTCCTCCGGCGTCAGCACGTCCTTCCAGCGCCCGTTGGTGCCCTTGTTGATGAAGCGCTCCGCGCCCCTGTCGAACGCGGTGCGCAGTTGCGGCATCATCTCGTCGCCCTGCGCCTTCATGGTTTCAAAGCGCGCCGCCTCCACCAGCTCCGCCATCAGGTCCGGCGGCGTTTCGATACCGAGAAAACCGGCGATACGGCGCATCTGGCCGCCAAGGTCCGCTTTCAGATCGGCGTAATGCACGAAGAGAAGATTGGGCCGCTTGCGCTCGCGCCAATAGGTGTTCTCGAAATCGAAGAACGACAGCTCGCCGGGCGCATCCGCTTCGGCGCTGTCCATCCATTGCAGGAAATAATCGCGCGGATCCCTGGGAGTGTCGAGGAAGGGAAGCGTTTGTCCCGGATTGCGCGCCGCGATCTGGCCGATGAGGAAGTCCTGCCTGAAGCCGAGCTGGTGATTGTGGAACGACCAGCAGGCGTCGCGGCCGTCGCGCACGACGTGGATGTATTTGACGCCATCGAACACCGGCAGGCTGTCGAACGGCAGGTGGGATTTTATGAAGCGGCGATGCGTCTGCGCTTCCAGCATTGCCAGGTTCACGTCATTGGGCGCAAAGAAGGTGCAGTCCAGCCAGGGCGAAGTCTCCAGGAAATGGCGCGGCGCGGGCGACTGGAAGACGAGAAGATCGACGATCCGCTGCGTCCAGGTGGTGCCGCACTTGGGATAGGTGGCGATGACGATATCGTCCGCGCGCGGCTTGTAGCCGTCCCAGAAATGGCTGTCGCTCGCAATGGTACGGTATTCGCGACTGGGCGCGCGCAACAGAGCCGGCATCGTTTCCCCCGAAGTGATGCAGGGCAAGGCTATAGCACGCCGGCAGCGCGAAACGCGAAACGCCCGCCGCGGGGGGCGGCGGGCGTGCGCCCGTGCGATTACTTCTTCACGTGATGATGGCGATGGTGGTGGCGATGCCAGGTATGGGCGCGGCGTTCCGCCGGGCCTTCGGCACGTTCCTGCGAGGCGAAGGTATCGATCTTGGCATTCGCCGACTGGGCGCTGGCGCTCGCGTCGGCCGCTTTCTGCGCGGCCGCTTGCGCAGCAGACATTGCCGCCGCCGCGTCGGATTTTGCCGAATCCGCGGTCGCCTGGGCGTGTTCGACAGCTTCCTGCGTGGCGCAGCCGCCGAGAAGCAGCGAACTTCCCAGCATGATGGCGAGGGCACCGGTCCCGATAATGTTGCGCATGGATGTTTCCTTCCTGATCAATTGTTGAACTAACTTGTTATGATCCCGTCGCTCGCGCGGCGGTTGTTGATCGGGATCAAACGGGCGGGCTGGGCTCTCGGGTGCAAAGGGAACTTTTCCCGCCATCGCCCGTTCCGATCCGTCAGGCGTATTGGGGGATCAGCAAATGTCTGTTTTTCCGGCGAGAATTTTCGCGTGACGGCTGTTGCCGCCGATCCGTTTGGCACGATCCAGGGCGAAATGGCCCGGCGCGTGCGCGAATTCGCGTGGACCAAGACGCCGCTCGGCCCGATCGCCGCCTGGCCGCAGAGCCTGAAGACCGCCGTCGGCATGGTGCTGCTGTCGCCGGTGCCGATTGTGATGCTGTGGGGTGAAGACGGCATCATGATCTACAATGACGCCTATTCGGTGTTCGCGGGCGGGCGGCATCCGGAGCTTCTCGGCGCGAAGGTGCGCGAGGGCTGGCCAGAAGTCGCCGACTTCAACGACAACGTCATGAAGGTCGGGCTCGCCGGCGGCACGCTCGCCTATCGCGACCAGGAGCTGACGCTCAATCGCACCGGCAAGCCGGAGCGGGTGTGGATGAACCTCGACTATTCGCCGATCCCGGACGAAAGCGGCAGGCCTGCCGGCATCATGGCGATCGTCGTGGAGACCACCGAACGCGCGCGCACCGACGCGGAACTGCGCCGCAGCGAGGAGAAACTGCGCCTCGCCACGGAGAATGCCGGCATCGGCCTTTGGGACATCGACGCGGATGGCCGCATCGACTTCGCCTATTCGCGCGACCGCTCGCCTTTCACCATGGCGCAGGAAGAACGCGTGCCGATAGAGCATCTGCTGCCGCGGCTTCATCCGGACGACGCGGTGCGTTTGCGCGCGGCCTATGACGCGGCGCGCGATCCGGCGGTGCGCGCGATGCTGGACGTCGAATATCGCGTGCTGCCGATCGACACCGCGCCGCTGCGCTGGATCAAGGTGCGCGGGCGCGGCGTGTTCGACGCCGATGGAAACTGCCTGCGCGTCAGCGGCACCGCGCTCGACATCACCCGCGAGCGCGAGACGCAGGAAGCGCTTTCCCGCAGCGAGGAGATGCTGCGCCTGGCCACCGAGAATGCGGAAATCGGAATGTGGGACATGGACGTCCTGCACAACACCGCCTTCTCCACGCCGCGGGTGAAGGCGCTGTTCGGCCTCCCGGCGGACAGCGATCCTGCGCCAGACGAATTCTTCGCGCTCGTCCACCCCGACGACATCGCGCGCGTTCAACAGGCCTATGCGGCGGCATTCGATTCGGTGATGCGGGTGCCCTACGATATTGAATATCGCGTCACCGGCCGCGACGACGGCGTGCTCCGCTGGATCCACGCCAAGGGCCGCGGCGTGTTCGATGCCGCAGGCAATCTTCTGCGCGTCACCGGCACGGCCGTGGATGTCACTGCGCGCAAACAGATCGCCGAGCAGCTCCAGAACATGAACGAGACTCTCGAGCAGCGGGTCGCCGAACGCACCGCGGCGCTGGAGAAAAGCCAGGCCGCATTGCAGCAGGCGCAGAAGATGGAAGCCATCGGCAATCTCACCGGCGGCATCGCGCACGACTTCAACAATCTCCTGCAGGGCCTGACGGGCAGCCTCGATCTCATCCGCAGAAAGCCGGAGAACACCGAGCGCGTCCGCATCTGGGCGGAAGCGGGCCTGCAGGCCGCCGAGCGCGGCGCCAAGCTGACGGCGCAGCTGCTCGCCTTTTCACGCGCGCAGAAACTGGAGCAGAAGCCGCTCGATCTTTCCGCGCTTCTGGAAGGGATGCGCAATCTGCTCGGCCGCACGCTGGGGCCCTCCATCCGCGTGGTGCTGGATCTTGCGCCCGGCGGCACCGCCGTCATGGGCGACGAGACGCAACTCGAAATGGCGGTGCTCAATCTGGCGATCAATGCGCGCGATGCGATGCCCGAAGGCGGCACGCTCACCATCGCCACCCGCCGCCGCACGATTGCACAGGATTCGGAACTGGAGCCGGGCGCGTATCTGGAATTGCGGATCAGCGATACCGGCGGCGGCATGCCGGCCGATGTGGCGGCGCGCGCCTTCGACCCGTTCTTCACGACCAAGGGCGTCGGCAAGGGAACGGGCCTTGGCCTCAGCCAGGTCTATGGCATGGCACAGCAGGCGGGCGGCATCGCGCGCATCGCGTCGGAGCCGGGCAAGGGCACCACCGTCAGTGTCTTCCTGCGCATCACGGCGGATGCCGCCGCCAGGGGGATGAAGGATGCGCAGCGCGCGATCGCTCCGGTCGCCGCGGCGGCGACCGTTCTTGTGATCGACGACGATCCGGATGTCCGCCGTTTCCTGGCGGATTGCCTGGACTCGCTTGGATACGCGGTGCTGGAAGCGGACAGCGGCCCAGCCGGACTGGAATCGCTGGAGCGCGCGGTGCCCGACCTGATTGTTGTCGACTATGCCATGCCCGGCATGACCGGCGCGGAGGTCGCGCGGCACGCGCGCATCAGACATCCCCGCCTGCCGATCCTCTTCGCGAGCGGCTATGCCGAAACGCGGGCGCTGGAACTTGTCATCGACGAGAATACCCGCATCCTGCGCAAGCCGTTCCGCGTCGACGACCTGCAGGATGCAGTGGCGAAAGCCTTGCGGCGCTAGGCTAATCGCCTTCTTCGGGAACGAATTTGCGGAACAGCGCGAACAGCGCCGCCACGAGGCATCCGGCGACAATGCCGGCGGTGAGGTTCCAGAGCAGCGTGATGCCGAAGGTCGCGAACAAGACCGCGGCACTGGGCACGTCGCCGAGCAGGCGCCAGAACTCTTTCTTCTCCGCCATGTTCCAGCACACCGCGACCAGCACGCCTGCAAGCGCGGCCAGCGGCACGTAGCTCGCCAGCGGCGCGGCCACCAGCATGAAGAGCAGGAGAAAAACCGAATGAAGAATGCCCGATACCGGCGTGCGTGCGCCGGCGCGCACATTGGTGGCGGTACGCGCGATGGTCCCGGTCACGCAGATGCCGCCGAACAGCGCCGAGCCGATATTGGCGATGCCCTGGCCGACCAGCTCCATGTTCGAGCGGTGCTTGCGACCCGTCATGCTGTCCGCGACTTTCGCCGAGAGCAGGCTCTCGACGCCGCCCAGCAGGGTGAAGGAAAGCGCCGACGGCAACATCATCAGCAGAAGCGCGGGCGACATGGACGGCAGGCGCGGCGCCAGCATGCCGTGCGGCAACTCGCCGAAGCGCGTGCCGATGGTTTCGACATGCAGTCCGAAAGCGAATGCAACCAGCGAGGCTGCGGCCACGGCGATGAGCATGCCCGGCCAGTTGGGACGCAAACGCTTCAGGAGAAAGATCAGCGCGGCGGACCCCAGGCCGATGGCCAATGCCGCCGGATTGACGGTGCCGAGCGCCTGGCCGAGCGCGACGAATTTCGGAACGAGCGGGCCCGGCTCATGCGCAAGCTGCAGTCCGCCCAGTTCCTTCAACTGGCTGGCCAGGATGGTGATCGCGATTCCGCAGGTGAAACCGACGGTGACCGGATGGGGGATGTGGCGGATCAGCGAGCCCAGCCGCAGCAGACCGACGAGGGTCAGCATCGCGCCGGACATGAGCACGGCAAGCAGAAGCCCCTCGACGCCGAACCTGGCGACGGTGGCCGCCACCAGCACGATGAATGCGCCGGCCGGGCCGCCGATCTGGTAGCGGCTGCCGCTCAGCGCCGAAACCAGGGCGCCGCCGATGATGGCGGTGTAGAGACCGCGCGCCGGGCTGACGCCCGAGGCCACCGCGATGGCCATCGACAGGGGCAGCGCGACGACCGCGACCGTGAGCGCCGCCAGGGCGTCCTTGCGGAAATGATCGAGTGAGTAGCCCTCGCTCAGCGTGGTCGCGAGCTTGGGGCGATAGAGATCAACAGAAGCGGAACCGTCTGGCATGACCAATGCGATGATGGATTGCTTTGCTTAGTGCCACGTAAATTGCCGTTGTGTTGCGCTGCCGCAATGAGGCGACCGCCCGCGCGGCAATTGGCCCTTGCCATTACGCAGCGCCTCCCCGAGATTGCGCACCCGGGGCGGCTACACAGCAAACAACAACAAGGGCGGCACACACCCATGAGTATTTCGGCTGACGCGGCCAGGCCGGCTGCGCCCCTCGCTGCGTTCCACGAAAAGACCAAATTGGACAGGCGGTTCATCGGCCATCCGCCCGGTCTGGGCTGGCTGTCGGCGGCGGAGTTCTGGGAGCGCTTCGCCTATTACGGCATGCAGGCGCTTCTGGTTCTCTACCTCAGCCACTTCCTCTTCAAGCCGGGCACGATCGAGCACGTGTGGGGGATCGAGCCTTTCCACCGCGCCCTCGAAACGATCTACGGCAAGCTCGACTATGCCGCGCTCGCTTCGGCGCTCGTCGGCTTCTACGCGGCGACGGTTTATCTCACGCCGCTTCTGGGCGGTTACATCGCCGACCGGCTGATCGGGCGCACGGCGACCGTCGCGCTGGGCGCGAGCCTGATGGCGGCGGGATATTTCCTGCTCTGCGTCGAGCAGACATTCCTCATCGGCATCTTCGCGCTTCTGTTCGGCGTCGGCTGCTTCAAGGGCAACATCGCCGCGCAAGTGGGCGATCTTTACACCATCGACGATCCGCGCAGGGCGGATGGATTCCAGATCTACTTCCTCGGCATCCAGATCGCGGTGATCATCGCCCCGCTCATCACCGGCACGCTGGGCGAGAAGGTCGGCTGGACATGGGGCTTCGGTTCCGCCGGCGTCGGCATTTTGATCGGGCTCGCGATCTATCTTATCGGCCGTTACGCCTATCCGCCCGAAGTGATGGTGCAAAAAAAGGACGCCGCGGCGGTGCCGCGCCCCCCGCTTACCGGGCGCGATTGGGGCGTGGTCGCGATCCTGGTCGTGCTGTTGCCGGTTCTCGCGATGTCCGCCGTCGGCAACCAGCAGATCTTCAACGCCTATCTCATCTGGTCGGAGAAGAACTACGACCTGGCGATGTTCGGCGGTACCATGCCGACAAGCTGGATGTTCTCCATCAACGCGGTGGTCAGCACCTTCCTGATGATCGGCGTCATCGCCTTCTGGCGCTGGTACGGGCGGCACTGGGAAGAACCGGCGGAGATCACCAAGATCGCCATCGGCACGGCGATCAGCGCCTTCGCGCCACTGACGCTGGCGTTGTTCTCGCAAATCGTCGCCCACACCGGCCATCCTGTGCCGTTGTGGTGGGCGATTGCGTTCCATGTGATCAACGACACCGGCTTCTCGATGGTGTTTCCGGTGGGATTGGCGCTCTATTCGCGCGCGGCGCCCAAGGGCCTGGGCGGGATCATGATCGCGATCTACTACCTGCACCTGTTCATCGGCAACAACCTGATCGGCTATCTCGGCGGCCTGCTGGACAAGATGTCCGGGTTCCAGTTCTGGCTGCTGCACAGCGCGATCATCGGCGTGGCAACGGTGCTCCTGTTCCTGGCGCGGATATTCCTCGCCCATTACCTCGCGCCGACAAAAGCAGATGTGGCGGCCGAAGCCGCCACATAGCTCACGCCGAAACGGTTACGGCGATCAGTCGTCATCGTCGTTGTAGGGATACGGATTGGGCGGCGGCGGATTGTCGAACACCGCCTCGCCGTGGCGCGGGGCATAGCGCACATTGACGCCGCGCCGCTGGTCGACGGCGGCCTCAAGCTGGTCCATCGCGTCTGCCACCGCGTCGCGATAGCAGGTCTGCGGCGTGTCACTGACATCGATGGGGTGCGCGACGTCGAGGCGGCGGCACAGGGCGCGCGCCTTGGCGTGGATGCGGTTCTGGAGGCGCCAGACGTCGCGGTCGCTGTTGAGGTCGAGATCGTCGAAGCGCACCGGCTCCGACAGCGACACGGTTTCGATCGGCGCGCCGATGCTGCTGCGCTCGCGCGGATGATGGCGCGGCGCGCGCACGATCACTTCTTCGGCGCCGTGATAGGTGGCGTAGCCGTCGCGCGGATAATCCTGCGCGTTGGCGGGAAGCGCGGCCAGCGATGCGCCGAACGCGCCTGCCAACAGAACGATCTTGAGCGAATGGTTCCTGGAAGTCATGGCTCTCTCCAATGCAGCCCGCTGCCCGGATCCGGAACGGCCTGAGGCGACGGCCGTTCCGGAAGATGCCAAAAGCCCCGCCGCACAGCGGCAGGGCTTTCGCGCGAACTAGTCCTCGTAACGGCTTTCACGCGCGCCGCGAATGGCGGCGTTGGCGCGCAGCTCGCCGTTTTCCAGCGCAGTCTTGTAGCAGGACGTGCCCCAGGCCTGTTGCACCGGATAGGCTTCGGCAATGCGCGTGCAGGTGTCCTGCGCCGCATCGCGCACGCGCATCTTGAGCTCGCGCGCACCGCGCCAGGTGCGAAGGTTGAGATCGTCGTAGCGCACGCGCGTGGACAGCGAGACCGCTTCCAGCGGCCCGTTCAGGCGCTGGCCTTCCGCATGGGTGTGAAAGCGCGGCGCGGTGACCTGGATGTCGCCCGTGTCCTGATAGGCCTCGCCGTCGTAGCGGCCATAGTCCTGCGCGCTGGCCTGTGAAGCGGCGAACGCCAGACCGAAGGCACCGGCCAGAAGGACGGCACATGAACGATGTTTCATGGAGTGCTCCTCTCTTTACCCGGCCCTGAAGAGAACGGGGAAACACCACCTCCGGTTTCCGGCCAAATAAGGTTCTATTGTGACGAAACCTGTGACCGCGCGCGATTGAAGGGCCGCCGTCCTGCGCGCCAGGATGGCAAATCACGTAGCCCAAACAGAGAGAATGTCATGACGAAGTTTTTCGCAGTGATCTTTGCCGTTGGTTTGAGCATGGCGGCTGTTTCCGCGGCCGAAGCGGCAGGCGGATGCGGCATCGGCTGGCATCGCGGCCCGCACGGCGGGTGCCTGCGCAACTATGCGCATCCGGCCATGCATGCATGCCCGCGCGGCTATCACCTTGGCCCTTATGGCCATTGCCGCGCGAACCGTTGATCGG
>DATIVW010000023.1:0-8282 GCA_035465595.1 Rhizomicrobium sp.
ACGCTTTGAATGGAAAACTGTTTAGGTACGCGCGCGCCTGCCCGCAATCCCCTCGGCGGACGGTGCGCTATGCTCCTGACGTAACCCCGGAACGGCCATGGACAAGACCAAGCGGAGCATTTGCGTTTTCTGCGGTTCCTCACCCGGAAACAGCGGCGCCTTTGCGGAAGCGGCCCGGGAGACCGGCCGGCTGATCGCGGCCCAGGGCTATACGCTTGTCTTCGGCGGCGGAGGACTCGGCCTGATGGGGGAGACGGCGCGGGCGGTGCGCGACAGCGGTGCCCCCGTCACGGGAATCCTGCCCGAATTCCTGCGCCACCTGGAACCGCCTCTGGCGCGCGGAGAGCAGGTGCGCATCGTGCCGGATCTTTACCGCCGCAAGGACGACATGATGGCCTCGTCGGACGCCTTCCTCATCCTGCCCGGTGGACTGGGAACCCTGGACGAGTTCTTCGAAGTGGTGACCTCCGCGCAGCTTGGCGTCCACAACAAGCCGATCGTCGTTCTGAATACGGAACGATTCTACGGTCCCTTGCAGGCGATGATGGAGCATGTGGTGCGCCAGGGGTTTGCGAAACCCGCAGCGCTTGATCTCTATCGCGTCGCCGCGACGCCGGCGGAAGCCATGGCGATGATTACGCAGGCTCTGGGTTCGTGATCGGCTCTTTCGTGCGGCTGAAATAGCTGTCCAGCGATACGATCAGGAGCGCGATCCAGACGAAGCCGAAGGTAATCATGTCCACCTTCGTGAAGGTTTCGCCCAGGCCGAAGATCGCCAGCACAAGCGTGATCGACGGCGACAGATATTGCAGGAAGCCCAAGGTCGAAAGACGGATGCGGCGCGCGCCGGCGGCGAACAGTGCCAGCGGCAGCGCCGTCAGCGGGCCGCCGAGGATCAGGAGCGCATTGCGTCCGGCGTGCGGCGAGGGGAATGCGCCGGCGTGCTGCGACCAGTACCAGATCAGGCCGGCGGTGACCGGCAGCAACACCCAGGTCTCGATGGTCAGCCCGTCCAGCGCCTGCACCGGCGTCAGCTTGCGGAAATAGCCGTAGAAGCCGAAGGACAGCGCGAGCACCGGCGCGATCCAGGGAAAATGGCCCAGCTCGAAAGACTGGATCACCACTGCGATCGTCGCCAGCCCAATCGCCACCAGACGCATGCGCGAGATGTGCTCGCCGAACAGCAGTACGCCCAGTGCGATCGAGATCAGCGGGTTGATGTAGTAGCCGAGGCTGGCCTCCACCAATTGCCGCGTGGCGACGCAATAAATGTAGACGCCCCAGTTGATGCTGATGAGGACGCTCGTCAGCGCCAGGGTCGCGAACAGCCGCGGCGACGTCACGATCTGCCTCAGCGCCGGCAGTCGGCCGCGCGCGACCGCGAGAATGCCAACGAACAAAGCACACCAGAAAATACGATGAACTGTGAGCTGAAACGGCGGCACCGCATCGAGCAGCCGCCAGTAGAGCGGCATGATTCCCCAGAACGCATAGGAAAACGCGGCAAACAATATGCCGGCGGTGTCGTCCCGGGCGTGATGCGGCGCGTTCATGAAAATCTATTTAGCGGGTCGCTGGCCAAATGCACCGCGAGCAAACATCCTAGCGGCCATGCGCTGAACGCGCGTGATCCCGAAATAGTTTGTAACAAATCGAGTCCGTGAGCGCCTCGAAGCTGGCGTCCACGATATTGGGCGACACGCCGACCGTGGACCAGCGATTGCCCTTCCCGTCCGCACTTTCCACCATCACGCGCGTCACGGCCTCCGTGCCGCTCGTGAGGATACGCACCTTGTAGTCCACGAGGCGCAAGTCGCTTAACGCAGCGGAATACTTGCCGAGGTCCTTGCGCAGCGCGTCGTCCAGTGCGTTCACCGGGCCGTTGCCGGTGCCGACGTTGTGGAAAGTCTCGCCATCCACTTTCAGCTTCACCACCGCCTCAGACACCGTTGAGAAGTCGCCGCGCGCGTCGTGGCGGCGCTCCACGATCACGCGGAAGCTTTCCACTTCGAAATAATCCGGCACGTCGCCCAGCGCGCGGCGCGCCAGAAGCTCGAACGACGCTTCCGCGCCATCATAGGCATAGCCCAGGAATTCGCGCTGCTTGACCTCTTCCAGGAGCCTTGTGATGCGCGGGTCGTTCGCTTCCACGTCGATCCCCGCATCGGAGAGACGCGCCATCAGGTTCGAACGGCCGGCCTGGTCGGACACCAGGATCTTGCGCGCGTTGCCGACCGATTCCGGCGGCACATGCTCATAGGTGCGCGGGTCCTTCGCCACCGCCGAGGAATGCAGGCCGCCTTTGTGCGCGAAGGCCGAAGGGCCGACATAGGCGGCGTGGCGGTTCGGCGCGCGGTTCAGGATTTCATCCAGCAGGCGCGAGACCGACATGAGATGCGCAAGTTGCGCGCGCGATACGCCGGTCTCGAATTGCGAGGCGTAAGGCTCCTTCAGCAGAAGATTTGGCAGAAGCGAACAGAGATTGGCGTTGCCGCAGCGCTCGCCCAATCCGTTGAGCGTGCCCTGAATCTGCCGTGCGCCGCCGCGCACAGCCGCAAGACTCACCGCGACAGCCTGCTCGGTGTCGTTGTGCGCGTGGATGCCCAGCGCCGCATCCGGCAGCTTCGCCTTCACTTCGGAAACGATGCGATAGACGTCCTCCGGCATCGAGCCGCCATTGGTGTCGCACAGCACCAGCCACTTCGCGCCATTGTCCAGCGCGGCTTTCAGGCATTGCAGCGCGTAATCAGGGTTGGCCTTGTAGCCGTCAAAGAAATGCTCCGCGTCGAACAGCGGCTCGCGGCCCTTCGCGCGAACGGCTGCGATGCTTTCCGCGATGTTGTCGATGTTCTCCCCGCGCGGAATTTCCAGCGCCACGTCGACGTGGAAATCCCAGGTCTTGCCGACGAGGCAGTTGGCATCGGCTTTCGCGTCGAGCACCGCGGCGAGCGACGGATCGTTCTGCGCGCTGCGGCCGGATCGCTTGGTCATGCCGAACGCCACGAATCTTGCGGATTTCAATGGCGGACGCTCGGAAAAGAACGCCGTGTCGGTGGGATTCGCGCCCGGCCAGCCGCCCTCGATGTAATCGATGCCGAGGCTGTCCAGCGCCAGTGCGATCTGGCGCTTGTCCTCCACCGAGAAGTCCACGCCCAGGGTCTGCGCGCCGTCACGCAGTGTGGTGTCGAAAAGGAAGAGCCGCTCCGTGCTCATTTCTTCACCTCCCAGGTCGTGCCCTGCGGGCCGTCCTTGAGGATGATGCCCTGCGCCGCGAGCTCGTCGCGGATGCGGTCGCTTTCCTTGAAGTCCTTCGCCTTGCGCGCGGCGAGACGGGCCTCGATGGCGCGCTCGATGGCGGCGGTGTCGACAGACTTCTTGCTCTTGAGCGCTTCCGGCTTCACGGAGAAGCCGAGCAATGCGAGGCCGCCGGCAAGCTCCAGCGGATCAGCCTTATGCAACTCGGCGATCGCAGCCGGCGTGTTCAGGTCGTCAGCCAGCGCCGCGAGGAACCCTTCGCCGATCTTCTCGTTCGCGAGCGGCTCGACGACGTCGTACCACTTCTCCAGCGTGTTCCAGCTTTCGCGCATACCCGCGACGGTCCAATCCATCGGCTGGCGGTAATGCGAGCGCAACATGTTGAAGCGCAGTACGTCTCCCGGCCAATCCTGCAACAGCTCGTTGATCGTCACGAAGTTGCCCAGCGACTTGGACATCTTCTCGCCTTCCACGTTCAGGAATCCGTTGTGCATCCAGACCCTTGCGAGCGGATGCTCGTGATGCGCGCTTTCGCTTTGCGCGATCTCGTTCTCATGATGCGGGAAGACGAGGTCGATGCCGCCGCCGTGGATGTCGATCGTGTCGCCGCCGTCAAAGGTCGCCTCGATCATCGCCGAGCATTCCAGATGCCAGCCGGGGCGGCCGCGGCCCCAGGGGCTGTCCCAACCCGGTGTGTTCGCATCCGACGGCTTCCACAACACGAAATCCATCGGGTTCTTCTTGTAGGGCGCCACGTCCACGCGCGCGCCGGCGATCATGTCGTCCACCGAGCGGCGTGCGAGCTTGCCGTAATCGGCCTTCGACGACACGTCGAACAGCACATGACCGGACGCTTCATAGGCATGGCCGTTGTCGATCAAGGTCTGCGTCATCGCGATCATGGGCGCGATGTTTTCCGTCGCGCGCGGCATGGCGCTCGGCGGAAGGCAGCCCAGCGCCGTCACGTCATCGCGATAGACGCCATACGTTTCTTCCGTAAGCTCGCGCACCACATCGAGGATCGGCACGTTGCGATCGCCGCGCCGCTCCAGCGCGCGGGCGTTGATTTTGTCATCGATGTCCGTGATGTTGCGGACGTAAGTGACGTGATCCCGCCCATAGACATGGCGCAGCAGCCGGAACAGCACATCGAACACGATGGCCGGTCGCGCATTGCCGATGTGGGCGAAGTCATAGACCGTGGGTCCGCACACATACATCCGCACATTCGTGGGATCGATCGGCACGAAGTCTTCCTTCGTGCGGGTCAGCGTGTTGTAGAGGCGAAGCGCGGTCATGGTGCTTTCTTACTACGTTTCCCCCGACCCCACCCTCCCCTTGAGGGAGGGTCGAAGCGCAAAGCGCTTCGGGGAGGGGTCAACGGCGATATCGAACATCGACCCCTCCCCGAAATTTGCTACGCAAATTGTCGGCCCTCCCTCAAGGGGAGGGCGCAAAGACGGATCGAGCTATAGGGATGAGCAACAGGGTTTTCGCGGCGGTCAGCCGCAAATCGAGATCGGACAAATCTGGCGGATGAAGCTCACGCCGTTTTCCCTTTGAGCCGGGCGAGGATTTTCGCGCGGCCCGCGAGTGGTAGCAGCTTCGGCATCGCGGGTCCAGCAGCGGCGAATCCCTTGCGGCAAGTAAAAAGCAAATCTAGTTTTGCACTGCCAAGGCCAGGGGGAAGCATTCATGACGTTCGATCAAGCGATTGTTTCGTGTTTTAAGAAATATGCCGTGTTCAAAGGACGCGCACCCCGGTCGGAATATTGGTGGTTTGTGCTCTTTATTTTCTTGGCCGAGGCTGCTGCGGTGATCGTCGATGTTACCGCTGGCACCAACTTCATCGCCGATATCGTCGAGCTCGCGTTCTTGCTTCCGCAACTCGCCGTCAGCGTGCGCCGCCTTCACGATATCAATCGTTCCGGTTGGTGGATTGGCGGGATGTACATCCTCCTGCTCGTGGGCCTGGCGGTGATGGCCGTAGCTTTCGGCATGAGCTTCCAGGCCGGCACGCCGCCGCAAATGTCTCCAATCGGCGGAATGGTCTTCGCGCTGTTCGGGCTGGTTGCGTTCATCTACGGCATCACGCTGTTCATTTTTACGCTCACGAAAGGCACCAGGGGACCCAACAACTACGGTCCGGACCCGTTGGCCAGCCCCCTATCCGAAGCGGCTATGCAGCCATCCCACTAAGCCGCGCCAGAACCTTTTCCCGCCCGATGAGCGGCAAGAGCTTCTTCATTTCCGGCCCGCTTTCGCGGCCAGTGAGGGCCAGGCGCAGCGGGTGAAAAAGGTCGCGGCCCTTGGCGCCGGTCGCTGCGGAAACCGCCTTTGTCCAGCCACCCCAGGTGTTTTCGTCCCAGGGCTCGGCGGGCAGAAGCCCGGCGGCTTTTTCTGTAAATGCAGAGGTTTCGATCACCGGCGTCACAGTGCCGGTAACGAGCGCGGCGAGATCGCCCGCATCGGCGAGCCGCGCGACGTTCGGCTTGATCGCGTTCCACAAGGCTTCGCTTTCCACGCCGAGGACCGAGAGGCGATCCCTCACCGCCTCGTACGGCAGCGCATGAAGAAGCTTCGAGTTGAGGCCTTCCAGCTCCTTCGGATCGAAATGCGCCGGGGCGCGGCCGATCTTGGCGAAGCCGAATGCCGCCGCGAGCGCATCCAGCGATGCGCCGAGCGCGATGGCGTCTGATGTGCCGGTCTTGGCGAGATAGGAGGCCAGCGCCAGCGGTTCGATTCCGCTTTCCCGAATTTCGCGCAACGACAGCGAACCGATGCGCTTGGACAGCGCCTCGCCGCCCGCACCGATGAGCAGCGGGAAATGCGCGAAGTGCGGCACGGTCGCGCCCAGCGCCATGAAGATCTCGATCTGCGCGGCGGTGTTGGTGACGTGATCCTCGCCGCGAATGATGTGGGTGATCGCGAAATCGATATCGTCCACCACGGACGGCAGCGTATAGAGGAAGCGGCCGTCCTCGCGAATGAGCACGGGATCGGAGAGATGCGCAGTGTCGATCTCGACATCCCCGCGCATCAGGTCGTGCCATTTCACCTTGCTCTGCGAGAGCCTGAAACGCCAATGCGGCCTGCGGCCTTCCGCCTCCAGCCTGGCACGATCTTCGGCGGTGAGCTTGAGCGCGGCGCGGTCATAGACCGGCGGCCTGTGCGCCGCGATCTGGCGCTTGCGGCGGCGATCCAGCTCGTCGGCGGTTTCATAGGCCGGATAGAGATGCCCGCTCGCTTTCAGCGCTTCCGCCGCCCGGGCATGCGCATCGGCGCGCTCGACCTGGCGGGCGAAGATGTCGTGCGTCAGGCCCAGCCAGGCGAGGTCTTCGAGGATCGCCGCTTCATATTCCGGCTTGCTGCGCTCGGTATCGGTGTCGTCGATGCGCAAGAAGAACTTGCCGTGATGCTTCTTCGCAAACAGCCAGTTGAGCATGGCCGTGCGTGCATTGCCGACGTGGAGCAAGCCCGTGGGAGACGGAGCGAAGCGGACGATGGTCATAATACGAAAACCTCCCTCGCCCCCTTCAGGGGGAGAGGGTTGGGGTGAGGGGGTGGTGCAGCGCGCATGATATAGCAAGCAGAGTGCCGGTGGAGAGGCCCCCTCACCCTGACCTCTCCCCCTGAAGGGGGCGAGGGTGATTTAAGTTCAAATGTCGCGCGCATCACGGAACGCGTTCGTTATCGGATAACGCCGGTCGCGCCCAAAATTCTTGCGGGTGAGCTTCACGCCCGGCGGGGCCTGTCTCCGCTTGTATTCAGAGACATAAAGAAGCTGCTCGATGCGCTTGACCGTGGCGGGGTGATAGCCCTTCGCGCAAGTGGCTTCGAACGTCATCTCGTTCTCGACGAGGCATTCCAGGATGCCGTCCAGGATCTCGTAAGGCGGCAGCGAATCCTCGTCCTTTTGGTCGGCGCGCAATTCGGCGCTGGGCGGGCGGGTGATGACGTTGTCCGGCATCACGCGGCCTTTGGGACCGAGCCCGCCGCGCGGGAAATTCTCGTTGCGCCAGCGGGACAGGCGGAAGACATCCATCTTGTAGACGTCCTTCAGCACATTGTAGCCGCCGCACATGTCGCCATAGAGCGTGGCGTAGCCGACGCTCATCTCGCTCTTGTTGCCGGTCGTCAGCACCATCGGCCCGAACTTGTTGGAGATCGCCATCAGGATCACGCCGCGGATGCGCGACTGGATGTTCTCTTCGGTCGTGTCTACCGTCTTGCCGGCGAAGGTGGATTTCAACGTCTCCGTGAAGGCCGCGACCGCCGGCTCGATCGGAACCGTCTCGTATTTGCAGCCGAGGAATTTCGCTACCGCTGCCGCATCGTCCAGGGATACCTGCGCGGTGTATTTGGACGGCAGCATCACGCAGCGCACGCGATCCGCACCCAGCGCATCCACCGCGACGGCCGCGCTGATGGCGCTGTCGATGCCGCCGGAAAGGCCCAGCACCACGCCGGGAAAGCGGTTCTTGTTCACATAGTCGCGCAGGCCTAGCACCATCGCGCGATAGATGGAGGTCAGCCGGTCTTCTTCCGGCGCCACCTCGCCTTTCGCACAGACCCAACCCTTCTCGCCGCGCGTCCAATCCGTGAAGACGATCTTCTCTTCGAACGACGGCAGCGCTACGGCCAGCGTCGTGTCGGCGTTGACCACCATCGAGCCGCCGTCGAACACCAGCTCGTCCTGCCCGCCGACCTGGTTGAGATAGGCCAGCGGCAGTCCGCTTTCCTTCACCCGCGCGACGATGAGGTTGAGGCGCTCGTCTTCCTTGCCGCTTTCGTAAGGCGAGCCGTTCGGCACCAGCAGAATTTCCGCGCCGGTCTCGCAGAGGCATTCAATGACGTCCGGCTTCCACATGTCCTCGCACACCGGAACGCCGATGCGGATGCCGCGCACATTCATCGGCCCCGGCATCGGGCCGGGCACGAAGACGCGCTTCTCGTCGAACACGCCGTAGTTCGGCAGGTCGACCTTGAAGGTTTTTGCCGCGACCTTGCCGCCATCGAGCAGCAGG
>DATIVW010000024.1:0-6563 GCA_035465595.1 Rhizomicrobium sp.
CGGCCAAACGCCGCTCGTCGGTTGCATGATGGCGAGCGGTGGCGGGATAATCTGAAGGCGCGCGAGGGGCACTCGTTCGTTGGAGGTTTCAATGAAGTTGTTTGCTTTTGCGGCTGCGGCCGCACTGCTTGCCGCCGGACCGGCAGGGGCGGAGACGGCCATGTCCACTGCGTCCGGCAATCGCTGCCTGATGGCAGTCGATGTGGACCACACCCATGTCGTCGATCAATCCAATATCCTGTTCTACATGCGGGATGGAAAAATCTGGCGGACGCACCTCACGCCCGCCTGCGTGAATCTGAAGCTGTCCGGATTCAAGATGGTCGGGCACCCCGACCAGTTCTGCGCCAATGCGCAGACGATTGAGGTCCTCAACGGCGGCGCCATCTGTCAGTTGGGCAATTTCGAGCCTGAAAACGAGAAAGCCAGGCAGGCTTCCTGACGGCCGCGTGATCCCATATCGAAGGGCCGGGCTAGCGTCCGGTCCTTCTTTTTTGCTCCTTCGACCTGTTTCAGAGCGCGATTTCCCGGTTTGGGACGCACCGCCGTGCCAAAACGGTCTTAACGCATTGGCCGCGTTTTTGCAGCGGACGGCCCATGAACGCGCCATTTCTGCACGACAGGCTTTCCTCGCTCGCCGGCTCCCGCCAGCCGCGCAACATCCTGCTGCTCGCCCAATCGTTCCAGGCGCCGTACCGCGTGATGCGCTGCGCCGCGGCGATGGGCGCGAAGGTGTTCCTGTTCTGCAATGACGAAGCGCGGTCTCTGGCGCTGTCCCGCTTTTGCGCGGGCTATCGCGATTTCACCTTCGAGCCCGAGCCGGCGCCGGCCGCCGCGGCCGCCGAAATCGAAGAATTCTGCCGCGCACACAAGATCGACATGATCCTGCCGGCCGATGCGATCGCAACCCGTCTTCTCGCCCGCACGCGCCATCTTCTGACGACGCCGGTGTTTCCGATTCCCGATCTGGCCACCTTCGACCAGCTGGTGACCAAGGACCGGTTCATGGAGTTTTGCCGTGCCAACCAAATCCGCCACCCCGAAGGCCATATTCTCGCGAACAAGGAAGCATTGATCGCTGCGATAAACAGCGGCTGCATCAAGCTGCCCGCGATCCTCAAGCCCATCAATCGCTGGGGCAGCGTAGGTGTCGTCAAGATCGACAGCGGGAATGCCATGGAGATCGCGGCGAAGATCGACTACGCGCCGATCCTGGTGCAGGACTTCGTTGAGGGCGTCGACCGCTCGATCAGCATCTTCGCGCGCAAGGGCGCGGTGCTGAAGCAGGTCACCTATTGCTATCCGGATGGCGCCTTCACCTTCCAGCGCGAACCGGAGCTTGCGCGCATCGTCGGCGACATCGCCGCGGACCTGAAGCTCGACGGCGTCTTCAATTTCGACGCCCGCATCGATGCGGAAGGAACGGTCTGGCTGATCGAATGCAATCCGCGCTTTTTCTTCACGATGGACGCGGCGATGGTCGCGGGCGCGAACTTCGCCAGGATCGAAGCCGCCAACGGCAGCCAGCAGCGCTTCTCGCGGATCGAAGCCGGTCCGGACGGCCCCATCATCACGGTGGCGGACGGCCAATTGCGCCAGCCCGAAGCCCTGCTGAAGAATCTCCTGCGCGGGCGCGTGCCCAATGCGATGGACTGCAAGATGCTCGGCCACTGGTTGCGCGATCCGCTCTATTTCGGTCTCGCGGTCGCCGGCTACAAGCGCCGATGGAATTCCGGCGCGCTCGAACGCCTGCTGGTCTCCCGCAAGTGCGCGGCCTAGCCGCCTCCGCGATCATCGATACTCAAAAGAAAAAAGGCCCGGAGGATCTCCGGGCCTTTCGCTTTCGGATGGCCTACCTGCCGGTGAAGATCTGGATCGTCACGCGCCGCGCATCCGTTGCGCGGCAGCGCAGGTTCAGGCTGGTCACGTTGCGGCGGTCGCCAGGCAGATCAAGCTTGTAGAACTGGCCCTGGCGCATGTAGTCGCCGTTGTTGACGTCCAGCTCCCGGGTCCGGCCGTTGCCGAAGGTCGCGGTGACGCGCCGGCAGCGCGCGCCGGCGTTCACCGGCTTCAGCGCGATGGAGTCGGTGTTGCGCCCTCGCCAGCCGGTGAAGACCTGCTCATCGTCGTGGCGGCCCACGAAGCGGACCTGACCGGCATAGCTCCAGTCGTTCATGGCGTTGCTGCCCCAGTTGAACACATGCGCCCACATGCGGCCGAAATTCGGATTGCGCTGCCATTCGCCGCGATGCGAGCCGATGTCGGCGGCAATGCGGATCGTCGCGTCGCGCCAGCGCCCGGCGCTGCAGTCGAAGGAAAGACGCCCGACGTCGCGATTGTTGCCCGGCAGGTCGATGGCCGTCGGGCGATTTTCATAAAGGCGGCCCGAAAATATCTGCCGCGTGTTGCCGTTGCCGAAGGTCGCCGTCACCGAGCGGCATTCCACGGCGTTGTCCTCCGCACGCAGGCTGATGCGATCCACCGGCCCGCCGAGATCGAACATGCGTACGTCGTGGTCGCGGCCGCGGCTCACATGGACCGAGCCGATGCTATCCCAGTCGGCGAGAGCGGGCGTGGCCGCGCCCGCGCAAAGAACGGCGGCAAGAACCGCCAGGCGAGTCCTGTACATGAATTTCTCCCGAGAATATTGCGGCCGCGCGCATGCTGGCGCCGCCGCTGGCATGGCGCCCCTCGGTTTTAAAACGCCGGACCACATGGAAAAGTTCCGGCATTGGATCGGGCGTGCAAAATCGACTATGAACGGCGCCTGCCATTTTCCGAGAGCCGAAATGCCCGACAATTTTCCCGACCGCTTGTCCGTCAATCCGAAGAGCCCGCATTACGACGAGAAGCTCCTGGAGCGCGGCGTCGGCATCAAATTCAACGGCGCGGAAAAGACGAATGTGGAGGAATATTGCATCAGCGAAGGCTGGATCCGCGTCGTCGCCGGCAAGAGCGTGGACCGCTTCGGCAACCCGATGACGATCAAGCTCAAGGGCACGGTCGAGCCCTATTTCCACAGGCCGGCGGAAGACGTCCCGTCGCAGTGATCCCTCGCGATTTTGTGTGCGGCAGGGGTGCGCGATTCCGGCAATAGTCCGGCGCCTTCAACGCCGGTGAGTCATGCGTTCCTGCTTCGCAACTTTCTTTTTTCTCGCCAGTGTATTTCTCATCGGCCCGGCGCATGCCGCCCAGATGCGCGTGGGCGACGTGACCCTCCATTACGTCCAGGCCGGCCCGGCAACCGCGAAGACGCTGGTCCTGATCCCCGGCTGGTCCTGCGCATCCGGCGTCTGGCGCAGGCAGATCGATTATTTCTCGAAGACCATGCATGTCGTTGCGATCGACCCCCGCAGCCAGGGCGAGTCCGGCAAGACCGCGGACGGAAACACGCCGCTGCAACGCGCGCGCGACTACGAAGCCGTGTTCGCGGCGTTGAAGCTGAACGACATGGTCCTCGTCGGCTGGTCGCAAGGGGTGCAGGATGTTGCATCCTACATCGACCAGTTCGGGACGAAGCGCTTGCGCGGCACCGTGCTGGTGGATGCGTCCGTCTCCAGGGGCAGCGCCGCGGTCAGCGCGAATCCGAAATTCGTGCAGACGCTTCTGGGCGGCATCGACATCTACGCAAAGCACAAGCGCGACTACCTGGAAGGCATGATGCACGCCATCTTCACGGTGAAGATGAGCGATGCGGATTTCAATTCGCTGGTGGACACGGGCATGCGGACGCCGACCGACACCGGCATTGCGGAGCTGAACGCCGACATGCTGGGCGCCGATCTCACGCCCGCGCTGTCCAGGTTTGACGTGCCGACGCTGGTTGTCGCTTCCGCCAAATCCTTCGAGCTGGCGGAGCAGAAGGCCGAGGCCGCGCAGCTGCCGCATGGCTCCTTCGTGCAGATCGAGCAGGCAGGCCACGGCGTGTTCGTGGACCGGCCGGACGCGTTCAACCGCGCGCTGGATACCTTCATCGCGGCGCTGCCGGGCTAGGCCTTCACCATCCCGAGCTTGATCAGGCTCTGTGCCGTCGCGACGATGGCCTCATCGTTGGAGCGCGGCGACCAGCCGAGCAGGCGCTTGGCCTTGGCGTTCGTGGCGTTCTTCTTGATGCCAAGCTCCGACGAAATCAGCTTCACCGACGGATCGAACATGCCGACGATGCGCACCAGCCAGTCCGGCAGGCTGCGCGTCGGCACATGCCGCGCCGCGGCGCCCATGCGCGCTTTCAGGATCTTCGCGATCTCCGCCATCCCCATGAAATCGCCCGCGACGGCGAGGAAGCGCTCGCCCTTCGCCGCGGGGCTCGTCATCGCCAGCAAGTGCAGATCGGCGACGTCGCGCACATCGACCAGGCCGAAATCCAGGTTCGGCATGCCGGGCACTTCGCCGTTCATCAGCCGCTGCACGATGAGGATGGAGGTCGACGTATCGGCCGCGAGCGCCGGGCCGAAGATGCCGACAGGATTCACCACGGCAAGCTCCATCGCGCCGCCTTCGCGTTTGACGAAATCCCATGCGGCGCGCTCGGCCAGCGTCTTGGACTTCGCATAGGGCGTCGTCTGCGGGCTGCCGGGATCGGTCCAGTCGTTCTCGTCGAACGGGCGGTTGAGTTGCGGATGGCCATAGCCGATCGCGGCGAAGGAGGAGGTGAGCACCACCCGTTTCACGCCCGCATCGCGCGCGGCACCGAGCACGCGCAGCGCGCCTTCGCGCGCCGGCACGATCAGGTCGTCTTCGTGCATGGGCGGGCCGGAGGGGAAGGGCGAGGCGACATGCAGCACGTACTCGCAGTCGGTCACCGCATCGTCCCAGCCGTCATCGGATTCCAGGTCGGCGGCGAAGAATTCCACGCGCTCGCCCGGCTCCTCGCCGCCCTCGCGGATCATGTCGCGCACCTCTTCCTCGCGCACGAGGTTGCGGATGGTGGTGCGGGCGGTGTGCCCCGCCTTCAGCAGCGCGACGATGCAATGCGCGCCGACGAATCCCGAACCGCCCGTGACCAGAACCGTGCTCATCCAAGCCTCCGCCCTTGAAGGAGAAAGGAAGGCACGGATGCGGCAAAACCGCAAACCCCGGATGGCGGCGGCGGGACGATCTTCAAACCCGCCCGCGCCTGCGGCTAAAGTCCGTACCTTTCCAGGGCAGGAGCGTATGTGATCGTCATCGAGTTCATCATCTTCGTCGTGTCGTCGGGGGTGTTTTATCGCCAGAGCTTTCATCACCGGATCTGGGCCGTGATCATCGCGGGCGCCGTCGCCACCGGATCGTCGCTCCTGTTCTTCTACGACCTTTACGAAAAGCTGGAGGCCAAGCCGCAGGCGCCGGTCGTCAAGGTCGTGAAGGTGAACGTGCCGGTGGTGCAGCACGTCTCGCGTCCGCCGTCGCTATCCAGGCCGGAGAACTGCCGCGACGATTATCCCTTCTTCGCGCGCGTGCTGGGGCAGGAAGGCACCACCGAACTCGGCTTCACGGTGATGGCCGACGGCACGGTGAGCGATGTGAAGGTCACCAAATCCAGCGACTCCGACCGCCTCGACGACGCGGCCGTGGAGTGCGTGAGCCGATGGCACTACCGCCCCGCCATCAAGGACGACCAAACCGTCGACGCCCCGATGACGGTGAAGGTGGATTGGAAGTTGGGGGATGACGACGAGAAAGCGGACGCCGACAAGAACCCGGCGAACAACGACAAGCAATAATCCTCGGCGCGCTCAGCGCCCCACTACGGTGTCGTGCTGTGGTGCTCCGCTGAGAATGACAGGCCGATCTGCTTGCCGAATTGAGAGTTTGGAAGTAGGTCGCTGCCGACACCGAGGTTGATCCCGATGGCCCAGACGAGAAAAACGTAGTCGAGCCAACGCTTGCGGCTGAGCAGGAGCCCGGTGAGCGCGAGCGCGTAGCCGACGAAATAGAAATAGAACCACCAATCGTTCCACATCGGCATAACACGCATCATCATAAGACCGTCGATCAAAATATTTGCGAAGAGCAGGCCGCCCGCGACGAGCCTCTTGCGCGACCAGTAGTGGTCGTCGAGATGTTTCCACGCATGGTTCGTTCGTGGAAACACGAGCGTCGCTGCCAAAAAATAAATGATGGCGATGATTACACCGCCGAACACAGTGTGCCAGTTGACCCTCAGCACGTTCCGCGCGGCCCAGATGAACACCCAGAACGCGGTTATGTCGGTGAGGACAAGAAACGCGAGCGCAGGCGTCAGGATGCCCAGTGGACGCTCGTGACGGGAATCGACGGCGTCCGCGAATTTGACTGCTAGCTCGGCCACGATCAGTCCGAACATGATGCCGAAAAGGCCGAACAGTCCCTCAAAATCGCTCATGCGCCCCCCGTGATCGAACAATCCGCGATCATTCATACAAGCTCGGCGCGGCCAAACAAAAAGGCCTGGTGTTTCCACCGGGCCTTTCCGTTTGCTTTGAACGATAAGCGACTGGATTAGAAATCCATATCGCCCATGCCGCCCATTCCGCCGCCGCCGGGCATTGCCGGGCCGCTGTCCTTCTTCGGACGGTCGGTGATCATGGCTTCCGTCGTGATCA
>DATIVW010000025.1:0-2548 GCA_035465595.1 Rhizomicrobium sp.
TTTATATCGCGTTCCCGGCGGATCGTCTCATAGGCCGTGTTGATGGCGGCGAGCTTGTCGGTCGCCAGCTGCACGAATTCGGGCGGCACGCCGCGGCCGATGAGGCTGTCGGGATGGTTCTCCTTCACCAGCAGGCGATAGGTGTGCTTCAGCTCGTCCTCGCTGGCCTCGTAACTGACGCCGAGGATGACATAGGGATCTGACGAATCCACGAAATGAGTGGCGCGAATGCGGCGATAGACATTGGGCGCGAAGCCGAAAATCTCCGCGACGCGCTCCATCAGCCGCGCTTCGCCGGGGTGGAAGACGCCGTCGGCCTTGGCGATCTCGAAGAGGCCGTCCATCACGTCCTCCAGAACAGCCGGATTGGTGCGGAACATGCGCGCGATCTGGGCGGCATAGGCTTCGTAGCCGGCGGTGTCCCTGCGCGCGAGATCGAAGATGCGCTTGACGTTTGCCGCTTCGCTCGGCGGCACGCGGAAGACACGCGTGAATGCTTCTTCCTCGTCGCGCGTGACGACGCCGTCGGCCATCGCCAGCTTGGCGCCCAGCGCGATGATGGCGATGGTGAAGGCGACGCCCTCCTCGTCGGGCCGCTCGGTCATAAAGCCGGAACGGTCGAACAGCACATGGCCCGCGAACGCGCCCGCCAGCGCGCCCAAGGGCCCGCCGGCCAGGAAGCCCGCCGCCGCACCACCCAATTTTCCCCAGATGGACATGGGCGAAGGGGATAAGCCAATCTCGGCGGAATTGCGACGGGCCATATGAAGCAGTGGAAATTCTTTATCGACCGGGGCGGCACGTTCACCGATGTGGTGGCGCAGGCGCCCGATGGAACACTGTCGAGCCACAAGCTTCTGTCCGAAAACCCCGCCTATGACGATGCGGCGCTGGAGGGGATTCGGCGCTGCCTCGGCGTCGCCGCCAACGCCGCGATTCCGGCAGAGCGGATCGGCGAAGTGCGCATGGGCACCACCGTCGCCACCAATGCCCTGCTCACCCGCAAGGGCGAGCGCACCGTTCTGGTGACGACGAAAGGCCTGCGCGACCAGCTGCGCATCGGCTACCAGCACCGGCCGAAGCTGTTCGCGCTGAAGATCGAACTTCCCGACATGCTTTATGAGCGGGTGATCGAAGCGGGCGAGCGCGTCACCGCCGAAGGAGACGTGCTCACCAAACTCGATGAGGCGGCATTGCGGCGTGACCTGGAAGCGGCGCGCAAAAGCGGCATCGAAGCCTGCGCCATCGTGTTCCTGCACGGCTATCGCTATCCGGCGCATGAACGGCGGGCGGCGGAAATCGCGCGCGAGGCCGGATTCATGCAGGTCTCGATCAGCCATGACACCGTGCCGCTGATGAAATATGTGAGCCGCGGCGATACCACGGTGGCGGACGCCTATCTCTCGCCGGTCCTGTCGCGCTACGCGGACCGGATCTCGCGCGCGCTGGGCGGCACGCGGCTCTATTTCATGACCTCCAATGGCGGGCTTGTCGCGCCGGATTTCTTCCGCGGCAAGGACGCGATCCTGTCCGGCCCTGCCAGCGGCGTGGTGGGCATGGCGGAGACGGCGCGCGATGCCGGCTTCACGCACGCCATCGGCTTCGACATGGGCGGCACGTCGACCGACGTGTCGCGCTTCGACGGGACATTCGAACGCGTCTACGAAACCGAGGTCGCGGGCGTGCGCCTGCGCGCGCCGATGATGGCGATCCACACCGTGGCGGCGGGCGGCGGCTCCATTCTTCACTATGACGGCGCGCGCTTCCGCGTGGGGCCGGATTCGGCCGGCGCCGATCCCGGCCCCGCCTGCTATCGCCGCGGTGGGCCACTCACCGTCACCGATGCGAATGTGATGGTGGGGAAACTGCGCGGCGAATTCTTCCCGCACATCTTCGGGCCCGATGCCAAACAGCCGCTGGATGAAGAAGTCGTGCGCGCGAAATTCTCCGTGCTGGCGAAGCAAACCGGACAGTCGGCCGAAGAGGTCGCCGACGGCTTCATCCGCATCGCCGTCGAGAACATGGCGAACGCGATCCGCCGCATCTCGGTGGCGAAAGGCTATGACGCGCGCGACTATGCGCTCAACTGCTTCGGCGGCGCGGGCGGCCAGCATGCCTGCCTCGTGGCGGATGCGCTGGGCATGACGCGCATCTTCATCCATCCCTTCTCCGGCGTACTGTCGGCCTATGGCATGAAGCTGGCCAGCCTGCGGGCGCTAAGGCAACGCGCCATCGGCAAGCCACTCGTGGAAGCGATGCCGGCACTGGAAATCGCCGCGAAAGAATTGTCCCGCGAGGCCGAGAGCGAAATCCGCCAGCAAGGCGCAACCTCGGTCCACACTACGCCGCGCGTCCACATCCGCTATGACGGCAGCGACACGACGCTGCCGATCGCCCTGGCGTCGCGCGGAGAGATGTCCCGCGACTTCGCCGAACAACATGCACGGTTGTTTGGATTTGGTTTCGAGGGAAAGCGCCTCATCGTTGAGTCGATGGAGGTTGAAGCATCGGATTTTCCTCCCCCGTTTACGGGGGAGGGGGACCGCGA
>DATIVW010000026.1:0-20402 GCA_035465595.1 Rhizomicrobium sp.
GAAATGCGTGAGCTGATGCACAAGGATGTCGGCCGGGATGTCGTGACCGACCATGATGGACAGCACGCTTGAGGGCCGCGCCATGCTCTGCTTCAGCAGATCGATCTTGCTCTTGTAGTGCATGTAGAAGGTCGAGCGGCCGACATTGGCCTCGTCGGTGATGTCTTCGACGCTTATCTCTGTATAGCCGCGCGAGAGGACGAGATTGACGAACGCCATCCGCAACGCCTGGCGCGTGCGTTCGGTGCGGCGGTCGAGCTTCTCTTTCATGGCGACACCATGCCGTGATTGTCTGTTCTGCCCAAGCCAATACCGGACAAATCCGCGCTATTGTCCAGAACTGGACGAAGCGGCCGCACGCGCCAGCAACGCGGCCGCAGGTTTGCCTAGGCTTCACTCCGAAGCGGAGGGCACAGCAATGGAAAATTCGGCAGATCGTTCGCGCGGCGTAGGCATCCTCTTGGTGGCGACGGCCATCGCATCGGTGGCGCTCCTTCTCAATCATCCCGGTGATCACGCCACCGACTTCGCCGGTGTGCTGAAAGAAGAAGCGGCGAACCAGATGATCAACGGCGTTGTCCACGGCGGGTTCATCGTCGTGCTTGCGGTACAGCTTGCCTGCTACGCCATCTTCACCGGACGCATTGGGGCACGGCCGCTGGCCATCGCCGGCATGACGTTCTTCGCGCTGGGCGCCGCGCTCCAGATCGGATCGCTTGTGGTCGATGGACTGATGCTTCCCCAGATCGCCGCGCGCTACCTGGCGGCACCGCCGGACCGCCTGCCCTACGCGAAGAGCCTGTTCGCGCTTTGCGGCACGGCCGTGATGATCCTGATGCCCATGGGCCTGTTCTTCCAGGGCGTGGGCGTCGCAAGCTGGGGCGGCGCGCTGATGCGCGTGGCGCGCATTGCAGGAGTGCTGGCTTTCCTGCTCGGGGTGGCCGTGATGGCGGCGGTCGCCCGTGCGGCGAGCACGGGTACGATGATGCTGCTGATGGTCGCCATCGCGCTGCTTGCGCTTTGGGCGCTGGTCGCCGGCGAGACGCTGTTCCGGCGGACGGCCTAGAGCCTGCGCTCCAGCATGGCGACCGTCTTGCCCGCATACCTTTCGCGCCCCACTTCCCGGAAGCCGCGCCGTTCGTGGAAGCGCAGGGAAACGGGGTTGGGCGGCTCCACGTTCACTTCGCAGGTAACCCGCGGAATGCCGTGCGCGCGGGCGAAAGCTTCGACGTCGTCATAAAGCAGGTCGGCCAGTTTCTGGCCGCGGAAATCCGCCGCGACCACCACGCGATCGACATAGACGAAGTCGTCATAGCGTGTGGCGAACCACGCAAAGTTCACGCCGGCATAATCATCGCCCTTGCGGAAGCCCAGCAGGAAAGCCGCGAGCCTGCCGCCCTGCACCACCACCCGCAGATAAGACGCGGCTGCGGACCATTGCGCGAGCTTCGCCTCGTCCATCGGCGAAAGGAAATGCACCGACTCCTCGTTCAGCACGAGGATGGACGGCCAATCGGCCTTCGTGGCGGGGCGCAGGATGTTCATCGGCGCATAAAACGGAGACGCCCGCGCAAAAGCAAATCGGGCCACGCGGAACCGCGCAGCCCGATCGCAACTCCTGCAAGCGCTGTTCAGGCGCGCGCTTCGTCCAGGATGCTGGGACGGTGGTGCAGGAACTGGCCCGCCACCGACTTGCACATCGCCGCATAGTCCTGCGTGAACAGGATGTGGGCGTGCCAGAACTCGTCCATGCGCGGATCGACCGGGACAGCGCCCGAATCCGCCACGCAGGACAGCGCCAGGAAGTGCTTGTAGTCGCGCTCGATCGCATCGACTTCGTCGGCCGTGAAGATGCCCTTGCGCACGACCTGCTGCTTCACCAGCGACAGGTCCCAGGCGTTGAGGCGGTCGAGATACATCGCGACTTCCTCGTCCTTGCTGTCCTTCACCAGGACGCAGCCTGCGGCTTCCTGCTTGTGCAGCACGCAGCCGGCATCCTTCACGAGGACGCAGCCTTTGCCGGCCGCTTCCTTTTCAAGAACACAACCCGCGGCGTCTTTCGCAAGCACGCAACCGGCATCGGCCTGCTTGTGCAGAACGCACCCGGCGTCGTTTTTCACCAGAACGCAGCCCTTGTCCGCGGCTTCCTTTTCAAGAACACAGCCCGCGGCGTCTTTCACGAGCACGCAACCGGCATCCGCTTCCTTGTGCAGCACGCAGCCCGCATCGGCTTCCTTGTGCAGCACGCAACCGGCTTCGTTCTTCACCAGAACGCAGCCCTTGTCGGCAGCTTCTTTTTCGAGAACGCATCCGGCAGCGTCTTTCACCAGGACGCAGCCTGCATCGGATGCCTCCTTGTGGAGGACGCAACCGTCCGACCCCTCTTTCACCAACACGCAACCCTCGGCGACCATGTGCGATTCTCCTTTTGGCACAGACGAGAAGCAGTGCCTGAGAAGCGCGCGCGATCAATGGAGTTTTTTGGTTTATCGAAGTTAACCATAACAATTTTTATGGTTAAGCAGGAGTTAAATCGCAGCGCGCATGAGCGATGCGGATTTCGTCCGCGATCTAGACTTTGTTGGTACCCGAATCAGAATTTGATCTCTTGTGATTCGAAGCCATGTGATTCGCGGGAGCGAATTATCTAGCGAGGCCATACAGCGTAAGCGAGCGCAGCGGCGGCGACCAGCATCGCGATCCACCCCGGCTGCACGCTGCGCAGCGCCCACAGGTTCATCAGCCCCGACAGCACGAACACCGGCACGATGAAGAAAAGCCACGCCGGATCAGCCCTGCCGTTGTGCGCTTCATAGATCAGCATCGCACCGATGCCGAACCATGCGACCGACGCGAGATGCAGAATGCCGCGCAACAACCGCTGCCGCGCGCGCGGCTTGAGAAAGGGGACACCCGCAGCGAGCAGCGGCTGGATCAGATAGCGCTCGCCGAGAAACGAATGGCCGATGGCGGAGATGATCGCTGCGATGCCGGAGAGATAGAGAGCCCAGGTCATGCCAGCACTTTCTTTCAGTACGCAGCGCTTTGTTTCGACCCGCGCCGAAGCGTTGCTACATCCTGAACACACCAAACTTCGTCTCGCCCACCGGCGCGTTGAGGCAGGCGCTCAACGCCAGTGACAGCACGCGCCGCGTATCGGCGGGTGCGATGATGCCGTCGTCCCAGAGGCGGGCGGTGGCGTAATAGGGGTTGCCCTCTTCTTCGTATTTCGCGCGGATCGGGGACTTGAAGGCTTCAGCCTGTTCGGGGGTCCATTTGTCGGCGTCGCGGTTCACGGTGGCCAGAACGCTCGCGGCCTGTTCGCCGCCCATCACGGAGATGCGCGAGTTCGGCCAGGTGAACAGGAAGCGCGGAGAATAGGCTCTCCCGCACATGCCGTAATTGCCCGCACCGTAAGAGCCGCCGATGATGAGCGTGATCTTGGGCACCTGCGCGCAGGCCACCGCCGTCACCAGCTTGGCGCCGTCCTTGGCGATGCCGCCCTGCTCGTATTTCTTGCCAACCATGAAGCCGGAGATGTTCTGCAGGAACAGCAGCGGGATTTTGCGCTGGCAGCACAGCTCGATGAAATGCGCGCCCTTGAGTGCGCTCTCGCTGAACAGGATGCCGTTGTTGGCGATGATGCCGACCGGCATGCCGCTGATATGCGCGAAGCCTGTGACAAGCGTGGTGCCGTAGGTCTTCTTGAACTCGTCCAGCTCCGAGCCGTCCACCAGCCGCGCGATCACCTCGCGCACATCGTATTGCGTCATCAGGGACTGCGGCACGATGCCGTTCAGTTCGGCGGTGTCGTAAGCGGGGGCGCGCGGTTCGCGCAGCGGGATGTTCGGATGCTTCTCGACATTCAGGTGGCTGACGATGCGCCGCGCGATGGCGAGCGCGTGGGTGTCGTCATTGGCGAGATGATCGGCGACACCGCTGATCTTGGCGTGCACATCCGCGCCGCCGAGTTCTTCGGCGCTCACCACTTCGCCCGTCGCGGCTTTCACCAGCGGCGGGCCGGCGAGGAAGATGGTACCCTGCCCCTTCACAATAATGGTTTCATCGCTCATCGCCGGAACATACGCGCCGCCCGCCGTGCAGGAGCCCATGACGCTGGCGATCTGCGGAATGCCCGCGGCGCTCATGTTCGCCTGGTTGAAAAAGATGCGGCCGAAATGTTCGCGGTCGGGGAAGATGTCGGCCTGATTGGGAAGGTTCGCGCCGCCGCTATCGACGAGATAGATGCACGGTAAGCGGTTCTGCGTGGCGATCTCCTGCGCGCGCAGATGCTTCTTCACCGTTATCGGATAATAGGTGCCGCCCTTGATGGTGGCGTCATTGCACACGATCACGCATTCGCGGCCCGACACGCGGCCGATGCCGGTGATCATGCCCGCGGCGTGAATGTCGCCGTCATACATGCCGTTCGCGGCCAGCGGCGACAGTTCGAGGAACGGCGAGCCAGGATCGAGCAACTGCTCCACCCGCGCGCGCGGCAAAAGCTTGCCACGTTCCGTATGCCGCTTGCGCGACCGCTCATCGCCACCCAGCGCGGCGGCAGCCATCTTGGCTTTGAGTTCGGCGACAAGCGCCGTCATTGCCTCCGAATTGGATTTGAACGAAGCGGCGGTGGCGGAGATCGAAGATTGGAGCTTCATGGGAATCGCTTGGATATATTTTTTCTAGTGTAGCTGCCCTTGTGTGGAAGGAACAGGAAGCTACCAGACCTAGCAGAGCGATGATGGCTATCCTAGGCATAGGGGCCTAGGTTCTCACGTGCAGCTGGCGAAAGAGGAGCGGCTATGGGTAGCCATCGCTCTGTCCCAAGCGTATTCGATCTCAGAAAAGTTGCCCGGCGCTCGATAGAAGCGGCCCGAAGCGCTGGCGATTCCAAGGTCAAACGGCTATTCACCGAGATCGCTTTCGAAGCGGCGCAGCTCGCAGAACGCCTGGAAAGCAACGGCAACTTCACTCGCACAGACCTCGAGTTCTATGCCTCTCTCACGCAAAAAATGCGGCGAGGGTCGGCCTTGCCGTCGGCCGATGCCGGAAGCGCCGTGTTCGAAGACCTTCTTGGAAGCGCGATCGGGGTGATGGTCGCCGACATGGGTTACGTGCAGAAGCTTGACCGAGAAAGCCAATCATTACGCATCGTGGCCAGCTGCGGATTCGAAAGGTCCTTCCTGGACTTCTTCGCCGTCGTCGAAAGATTCGACAGCTCGGCTTGCGCGTTCGCGTTGCACACGGCGAGCCGCGTTGTGGTCAGAGACACCGTCACGAGCCCGTTCTTTGTTGGAAAATGCAGCGAAGAACTGTTGCAGGAGGCACGGGTGCGCGCGGTGCAATGCTCGCCTCTGGTCGGGCATGACGGCAGCTTGATAGGCATGCTTTCAACCCACTGGCACGAGCCGTTCAAGCCAAGCCAATACATGCTGGTCCGCCTCGATCAACTCATTGCCGACTCGGCCGACGGGCTTGAGGCCGCAATGTCGGGTGACAATCGTCACTGAAGCGAGAATCAGAGCAACTCCACCGCCACGGCCGTGGCTTCGCCGCCGCCGATGCAGAGGGAGGCGATGCCGCGTTTCTTGCCGTGGGCCTTCAGCGCGTTGAGCAGGGTCACGATGATTCGCGCGCCGCTGGCGCCGATGGGATGGCCCAGCGCGCAGGCACCGCCGTTCACATTGACCTTGGCGTGATCGAGGCCGAGGTCGCGCATGGCGATCATCGGTACGTTGGCGAAAGCCTCATTGATTTCAAACAGATCGACGTCGTCTTTCGACCATTTTGCCAGCTCCATCACCTTCTTGATGGCGCCCACGGGGGCAGTCGTGAACCACTTGGGCTCATGGGCATTGCTGGCCTGCGCCACGATGCGGGCGATGGGCTTGAGGCCCTTCGCCTTCGCCACGTCGGCGCGTGCCAGAACCAGCGCCGCGGCGCCGTCGGAGATGGAGGCAGAGCTGGCGGCGGTGATGGTGCCGTCCTTGCCGAAGGCGGGCTTGAGGTTCGGAATCTTGGCGGGGTCGGCCTTCCCCGGCTGTTCGTCGATGGCGACGACCACATCGCCCTTGCGGGTCTGCACCGTCACGGGCGCGATCTCGTCCTTGAACGAGCCATCGTTGATGGCGCGTTGCGAACGCTTCAGCGACTCGATGGCGTAGGCGTCCTGATCGCCGCGCGTGAATTGATAGTGCCGCGCCGCATCTTCGCCGAACGTGCCCATGGAGCGATGCTCATAAGCATCCTCGAGACCGTCGAGGAACATGTGATCCTTGATCTCGCCGTGGCCCATGCGATAGCCGCCGCGCGCCTTGGGCAGCAGATAAGGCGAGTTCGTCATGCTCTCCATGCCGCCAGCGACGAGAATATCGGCGTGACCGAGCGCGAGCTGATCGGAGGCGATCATCACCGCCTTCATGCCCGAGCCGCAGACTTTCGACACGGTGGTGCAAGGTGCGGTGTTCGGGATGCCGGCACCGATCGAGGCCTGGCGCGCGGGAGCCTGTCCAAGACCGGCGTTGAGCACATTGCCCATCAGCGTCTCGTCCACGTCGCTCGGCTGGATACCCGCGCGTTCGACAGCCGCCTTGATCGCGACGGAGCCAAGCTCGGTCGCCGACATGCCGGAAAGATCGCCCTGGAAACCGCCCATCGGCGTGCGCGCCGCCGACAAGATCACCACACCATCAGACGCCATAAGAACCTCCTGCCGCCGTCGAACCGGGGCGAGATATAATGTCACCCTGCTGCGCCGCAAACATCAGAAAAATTACGCTGAAACAGACGTCATCCGCCGCACGCGATTGTTATTCGTTTCGTGCCGTCCCAGATGAGTAGGGTCAACGAAATTTCCCCTTCCGGAGTTCTGTATGATCAGCGCGTTCCTGGCCGTGCTTGCCGTCGCTCTCCCGATTGCGCCACAGGCCCTTGCGGCGGGCGCAACGCCGGTCACGCTGGACGGCATCATCCATCCCGACAGCGACGATACCCTCGCCTTCACGCCCGACGGGAACACCGTGTTTTTCGACCGGAGCGAAGGCACGCACAAGACGGTGATGGTCTCGCACCGGGTAGACGGCCATTGGGCCCGACCCACCGTCGCCGGCTTCTCGGGACAGTGGTTCGACCAGGATCCGGTGGTCGCGCCGGATGGCAGCTATCTTCTCTTCAATTCAGATCGTCCGACGCAACAGGGCGGAAAGCCGCTCACCCAGAATTATTTCGGCGGCGGTGTCACGGCGCCGGGCTCCAACATCTGGCGCGTCGATCGCACTGCGAGGGGCTGGAGCGAGCCGGTGTGGCTCAGTCCCGTCATCAACAGCGATGTGTTCATCGACTTCGCCAGCATTGCGGGCGACAACACACTTTACTTCATGCGCTTCAACGCCGCCGGGAAGCAGATGCAGTTCTGGCGATCCGCTTTGAAGAACGGAGAATATCAGACGCCGGAGCGCGTGATCCTCGGCGATCCGTCCGAGACGCTGCACGATCCTGCTGTCGCGCCGGATCAATCCTTCATCGTGTTCGACAGCGGCCGGGTGAAAGGCGGCCTGGGCCGATTGAACATCGCATTCCGCGATGGCGACGGCTGGAGCAAGCCTGTCGATCTCGGCGACGATCTCAACGAGGATTTGCCATGGGGCGCGCACCTCGCGCCAGATGGACGCAACGTCTACGTCACGGGCAATTCCGGCATCTGGAAAATATCGCTCGATCCGTGGCTGAACGCGCGCCGGTAGCTACGCGGTTTCCTCGAACAGTTCGCGGCCGATGAGCCAGCGGCGGATTTCGCTCGTGCCCGCGCCGATCTCGTAGAGCTTCGCGTCGCGCAGCAGGCGGCCTGCCGGGAAGTCGTTGATGTAGCCATTGCCGCCCAGCGTCTGAATGGTTTGCAGCGCCATCCACGTGCCCTTCTCGGCGGCATAGAGGATCGCGCCGGCCGCGTCCTTGCGTGTGGTCTGGCCGCGGTCGCAGGCCTTCGCCACCGCATACACATAAGAGCGCGCTGCGGAAAGCGTGACATACATGTCCGCAAGCTTGCCCTGCATGAGCTGGAACGAGCCGATGGGCTGGCCGAACTGCTTGCGGTCGTGGAGATAGGGCACGACGAGATCCAGACACGCCTGCATGATGCCGATGCTGCCGGCCGAGAGGACTGCGCGCTCATAATCGAGGCCGCTCATCAGAATGCGCGCGCCCTCGCCTTCGCGGCCCATCAGGTTCTCTTCGGGCACTTCGCAATCCTGGAACAGCAGTTCGGAGGTGTCGCTGCCGCGCATGCCGAGCTTGTCCAGCTTCTGCGGCGTCGAGAAACCTTTGAAGTCCTTCTCGATCAGGAAGGCGCTGACGCCGCGCGGACCGCCGGACGGATCGGTCTTGGCATAAACCACCAGCGTGTCGGCCTGCGGACCGTTGGTGATCCACATCTTGGAACCGTTGAGGATATAGCGGTCGCCCTTCTTCTCCGCGCGCGTGCGCATGGAGATGACGTCGCTTCCCGCACCCGGCTCGCTCATGGCCAGCGCACCGACATGCTCGCCGGAAATCAGCTTGGGCAGGTAGCGGCGCTTCTGTTCTTCCGTGCCGTTGCGGCGGATCTGGTTCACGCAGAGATTGGAATGGGCGCCATAGGAAAGGCCGATCGCCGCCGAGCCTCTGGAGATCTCTTCCATCGCCACGACATGCTCGAGATAGCCGAGCCCCGCGCCGCCATATTCCTCTTCCACGGTGATTCCGAGAACACCCAGCGCGCCGAGTTTGGGCCAAAGGTGCCGCGGGAAGACATTCGACTTGTCGATCTCGTCGGCGATGGGCGCGATCTGGTCCGACGTGAAGCTGCGCACGCTGTCGCGGATCATGTCCGCGG
Source organism: Rhizomicrobium sp. (assembly GCA_035465595.1). Lineage (GTDB taxonomy): Bacteria > Pseudomonadota > Alphaproteobacteria > Micropepsales > Micropepsaceae > Rhizomicrobium. The sequence continues at coordinate 8,873 of DATIVW010000026.1, forward strand.
TGTCGCCGAGGTCGTAGTTCAGGGAAGGATATTCGTTGGGAATCATCGAGGAGCGCCGTTTGAAGGCCGCATCCTAACCATACCTCGCGGGAAATTATCCGGCGATTTCGCAAAGGTTCCCGCAAAGAAAAACCGGCGAAACCGCCGGTCTGTAAAACATCCTCCCCTGCTGGGGTGCGGTCGAGGATTGGGTCACATCCCATACGACCTCAATGGCTTATGTGAAGGTGCGGGGCTTTAAGGACGCCTTGAAACGTAACGGTTCTTGAGCGAGTCCCGCACACATTCTTGAACGGAGCTACGCCGTTGACGCAGGGGGGCGATGGGTTGATCCTTTCGGGGAGAGACAGAGATCGGCAAAAAGGCACTGCGCAGGATCGACAGAAGCGATCTGGCTTTTACTGCGCTGGGCTCACAGGCCCGCATCGCGACCGCAAGCCCATTGACGATCAACTGCTCGGGGAGGGCATATGGGGTCGACCGCTTCTTCGCGACGCAACGAACGCTTGTTCTTCGTTGCTGCCCCGCTCTGCCTTGCCGCGTTCGTCCTGATCGGTTTCTGGCGCAGTTATTTTCGGCACGGGTTTGTCTTCGCCCCGCTCCCGAGTCTCCTTGTTCACCTGCACGCGGTCCTGATGGTCGGGTGGATCGTGCTGGTGCTGTGTCAGGTGGGGCTGATCAGCGCGCGACAGGTTCGCTGGCACCAGCGGCTTGGGATCGCGATGGGATTCTGGGCGGCGGGGATCATAATCGCCGGCCCGCCGACCGCGATCTATGCCTTACGACGCCCAAACAGTGGTGAGACCGGTTTCATCCTGTTCGGCGACTTTGCTTTCCTTGTCGCCTTCGCGTTCCTGATCGGTCTGGCGCTGTTGCGCCGCCGCAATCCGCCAGAGCATAAGCGCCTGATGCTGCTCGGCACCGCAGCAATCATCATGCCGGCGCTTGCCCGCTGGCCATTCGACTTCATGCAAAAGGGCCCACCCATCGGGGTCGTTGGCCTGTATTTCGCGGTGCCGCTCGCCCTTCTGATCTACGATTTCTTGAGCCTCGGGAAGATCCATAGGGCGACCGTTCTGGGGACAATCACTATCGCGCTCGTAGTGGTCACTCTGTTCACCGTGCCATCGACGGCCTGGTGGCATGCGGTCACGGCTTGGGTGCAGCACGGGTAGGAATCCAAAGATCGGCGGCAGGGGGGAAGAACGAATTGGACGCCTGATGCGCACCGATGCGGCTCTGAAGATCGCCCGCGGAACCGACGTAGATGTCGCCGTTGCCGAGGCGGAGAAAATAGACATACCACACTGCGGCAGTCGCCCTGCGCTCCTGCGGAGCTTCGGGAGACACACTACGCCCTTCGGGCTCCAGTGGCATGCCACCCCGAAGCCCGAAGGGCGTAGGGTGGTGCGGTCGAGAAGACTCGAACTTCCACGCCTCGCGGCGCTACCACCTCAAGGTAGTGCGTCTACCAATTCCGCCACGACCGCATCCTGAGGAGGCCGGGGTGTAGCAAAGCCTTTGCGGCTTGGGAAGGCCAGAATTCGGCTGGAAAATGCCCCGCCATGAGCGCCGGACGGAGGCCTCAAACGGCCGGCGAACGGGCTCTAGATGCCTTCGCCGTCGATGCCGGTGTGGATGCCGCATTCGTCCTTGTCGAGGCCGGCCCAGCGGCCGTCGCGATAGGATTCGCCCGCCGCCACGCGCCGCGTGCACGGGATGCAGCCGATCGACGGATATCCGTCCTCCACCAGCGGATGGCGCGGCAGGTTGTGCTTCTCTTCGTAGGCTTCCAGATCGGCCAGCGTCCATTCCGCCAGCGGGTTGAAGCGGAAGCGGCCTTCGAAATATTCGACCGGCTCCATCGTGGCGCGCCCCGCCGTCTGGAATTTCTTGCGCCCCGTGATCTGGGCGGAGAAACCCTCCAGCGCGCGGCGCAACGGCACGACCTTGCGGAAATTGCAGCAGGCATCGGTGCTCTTCGACCACAGCGTGCCTTCGGGATCGAATTTCGCACGATCGTCGGGATGCGGACCGATGTTGCGGATGTCTGTCAGGCCGAGTTCGTCCTGCAAGCGGTCGCGATAACGAAGCGTCTCGCCGAACAGCTTGCCGGTGTTGAGGAAGATGACCGGCGTCGTCGGATCGATCTGGGCGATCAGATGCAGAAGGACGACGGATTCAGAACCGAACGAGGACACCACCGTCGTTTGACCCGGGAATTCCTCGAATGCCAGCTGCAGGATGCCAAGCGCGTCGCGTCCCTTCGCCTTGGCGCGCAGTTGTGCGAGCCGGGCGGCGATCGCCGGATCGCTGGCCTCCGTGCTGGTGCGGTCGAAAGCGCGCGGCGAGATCCCACGCGACCGGTCGATGACGGAGACGGCTGCGGTCATGACAGCCAATCCCTGTCGCGCACGAAATCGCGGATGCGTTGCGAGACCTCCGATGGCTCATGGCCCTCGCCGCGCCATTTCGCGCGTGCGCTGGCAACCTCTCTCAGCCGCCCGCTCCATTCCGGTGCGATCCTGTGTTCGAGCCACTCGCGGATAAGCTTTGCAAGACCCGGCGATTTTCCGCCCGTCGATACGGTGAGCACCAGGTCGCCGCGCCGGATGGAGGCCGGAACATGGAAATTGCAAAGCTGCGGCACGTCTTCGACGTTGACGAGGACGCCCTGCTCCCGGGCTCGCTGCGCGAGCTGCTCCGAGAGGGAGGCGGCAAGTCCGGCGACGAAGAGGACATTCAGGCCGTCGAGGGAATCATCCGCCGCAATGGTGCGCGGCGTGATGCCCGCCTCGGCCAGCATGGCCACGCGGCGGGCCAGCGCGTCACCGGCGCCGGTCAGCCCGACCGAGACAGCATCCTGATTGAGTATGATGGGGAGCAAGGCGGCATCTCCTGTCCCCGCACAATAGCGGTTCTACAAAGAGATACGCGGCGCCCTGCTATATTGCAATGATAGACCGTGGAATATGATATATCACACAATTCTTGTGTATTACTATTGAGCCTTCAGCAACGAGGTCACGGAAACCCCGATTTTATCGCCCTGCAGGATGATCTCGCCCTTCGCCACTGGCTTGTCGTTGGCCATGATGGTGACCGGGTCATCCTGCCTGGAATCCAGCTCGATGACCGCGCCGCGGCCCATGCGGAGCAACTGATGCATGGGAATGACGGACCGGCCGAGAACGACCGAGATCTCGACCTTGACGCCTTGGATATTGGACGACATTTGAAGGGGTGCCCCCGCGGATGACCGGCCGCGATCCTCCCGCGTTATGGTTTCGGACTTCTTAATGGCGGATGCCCTGACACATTCTGCGACTTTGGTCCGGCCCGAATGGCGCGTTCGCCCTGGCCTGCTGCCCTATCCAGAGGCCGTTTCCTTCATGGAGCAGCGGGCCGAGGACATCGCCGCGCAGAGGGCCGAAGAACTGGTCTGGCTTGTCGAACATCCGCCGATCTACACGGCAGGCACGAGCGCGAAAGAGGCCGATCTGCTCGATCCGCGCTTCCCGGTCTTCAAGACCGGCCGCGGCGGCCAGTTCACCTATCATGGCCCCGGCCAGCGCGTGGGCTATGTGATGCTCGACCTGAGGCGCCGCACCGATCCGAAGAAGGGCCCCGACGTGCGCAAATATGTGCACGATCTGGAGGAGTGGCTCATTCGCACGCTCGCGCACTTCAACGTGAAGGGTGAGCGGCGCGAGGGCCGGGTCGGCATCTGGGTCGTCCGCGGCAATCGCGAAGACAAGATCGCGGCGCTGGGCGTGCGCGTGCGCCGCTGGGTGACCTTCCACGGCGTTTCGTTCAACGTCGATCCGGATTTGTCGCATTTCGGCGGCATCGTCCCGTGCGGGATCACACAATATGGCGTGACCAGTCTTGCCGATTTGGGGATTTTGGTCTCCATGGCGGATGTGGACCTCGCCATGAAAGCTGCTTTCGAAGACGTGTTCGGGCCCGTGCAAGGCGGGCCCTGATATTCTCTGTGTCTGCATCGAATTTATTTGGGGAGGATTACCATATGCCACGCGTATCAGCCGCGTTCTTCGCGGTCGGAATTCTTTGCGTCATCGGCGGGATGTTTCTGGGCATGCACATGGGTGCAACACACAACATGACGCTCGCACCGGCGCACGCGCACATCAATCTCGTCGGATGGGCCACAATGGCGCTCTACGGCACCTTTTACGCGCTGGAACGCGAAACGATGATTCCCAGGCTGGCCTGGGCGAACTTCCTTGTTTCCACCCTGGGCATCGTGGTGATGGTGCCGTCGCTCGTCCTGTTCCTGAACGGCGGCAACGATCCACAATATGTGCCCTACATGTCGGCGGGCGAAGGCATCGTGGCGCTTGGCGCGATCATCTTCGCGATTTCCGTCTTCCGCGAACTGTTCCGCCGACGAGCCTGAGTTAGAGCGACGGGCGCCGGTGGAAGCCCTTTTCTGCCGGCGGCTCCGCTTTCTCCAGATCGATGCTGGCCACGCGTGAGCCCTCGGGGCCGCGCGTGCATGCCGTGATGAACGCGTTCACGGCGTTCTCCTCGCCATGGACGAGCATTTCGACATCGCCATTGGCGCGATTGCGCACCCAGCCGTCGATGCCGTGCTTCCTCGCCTGGTCGATCGTGAAGTTGCGATAGCCGACGGCCTGTACGAATCCCTCGACGCGGACGCGGAAGGTTGAGGTTTCGGTTTCGTCGGCCATGTTGCATCGCAGCGGTGGAATTTCGGCCGGATCATGAACGTTTCCTCGCGGAGAATAAAGCGTTCCCGCCCTATCGCGGAGCCATCCGCGATGCGGGACGAAGTTATGCGCCGCTTGCATGTTGTGCATCGAGACGGGGGACCTCAATTCACACGCAAGTGGGAGAGATTCATGAAGAGCACAGCCGCGCGGATCGGCATGGTCGTGATCGCCTTGATCATCGTCGTGGGCGCGGCGGCGGGCGGACTGGCATGGCTCTTCTACAACCAGTTCTATTTCGGCCCGCCGAAAGCCGATTACCCCAAGCCCGCATCGGCGCTGGAAGCGCAGCGCCAGGATATCGACTACTTCGCCAGGGCGCTGGCACTGGACAGATCCTTTTCGCCGGCGGCGCGAAGAGAAGCTGATCGCCGGATTGAAGCGCTGCAGCAGTCTCCAGTCGCCCTGCCCGATCAGAAGCTTCATGTCGCGCTCATGCAGATCGTCGCTCTGGCCGACAATGGACACAGCAAGCTTCGCGCAATGCTCGACAGCCGCCCGATGATGATCGTGCCGTTGCGCGTGACCCGTTTCGCCGACGGATTTTTCGTCATGCGGGCCAAATTCCCATACCGCGACATGCTGGGCGGTCGCGTGCAAAGCATCGATGGCATGCCGTTCGACCAGGTGCTCAAGACCTTGGAAACATTGCGCGGAGGCATTGAGTCATTCCGGGCGGAAAATGCCGCGGTCTTCATCGAGGATCAGGACCTTCTTTACGGAAGCGGCATTGCACACGATCCCAGACAGTCGGAATGGACTGTCGTCACCCCCGACGGCCGCACGGTAACGCATATGATCACCGCCAATTCCGTAAAAGGCGACGCGACGATTCCCTATGGTCCGCGCTGGCGTTCGCCCGAGCCGCTGAAAGGCATGGGCGCCGACTGGATGGCTTACAGCCCGGCACGCGGGGCGCTGCCGCAAAGCCTGCGCAACATCGACGACTACTTTTCGCGGGCGCCGGTTCCAAACAGTTGCGCGGAATATGTCCGTGTGGAGGACATCGTCGATACCGATGGCCAGAAGATCCAGCCATTCCTTCAGGATACCGAAACCGCTCTTCGCGCCCACAAGCCGTGCGCGATCATCTTCGATCTGCGGGGCAATGGCGGCGGCGACTACACCAACATGTGGCGCTTCACCCATGCCCTGCCCCAACTGACGACCGGCCGCATCATCGTGCTCACGGACGCGATGACGTTCTCGGCAGCGATCACGACCACCGCGTTCACCAAGGAAGCCGGCGGCAATCGGGTGACGATCATCGGGGAACCGGTCGGGGATCGCCTCGCATTCTACGCAGAAGGCGGAAATGCGACGTTGCCGAATTCGAAACTCTCGATGGGCTACGAGACGGGAAAGCACGACTACGCGCACGCCTGCACGGACTGGCACGACTGCTTCTGGCTGAACTGGCTCTATCCGGTGCGGGTTAATACGCTGCAGCCTGATGTCTACGCGCCCATGCGATTCAGCGATTGGAACCAGGGACGCGATATCGCCTATGAGCGCGCGGTGGCGCTGGCCGGGATGCATTAACCGATGGGACGTAGAATTGAATCGGCCGATGACGAGCCAAACGTGCAAAGCACGTCAGCCATGCCTGCCGCGCGCGTTGCATGAGTAGCAAAGCACCAGGCAAGTGGTCTCAACAGTTGCGTAGCGGGGTTCCGGTGAGTCTGAAACGTCGATTGATGGCTGCCACGGTGATGGCATGCGCTCTGGTTCCTGCCGCCCATGCCGACGACGCGCGGGAAAACGTGCTGGTCTATCCCTCCTCCTATTTCGCGGATGCACGGCCCAACACCGCATACGACATGATCGGGCGCCTGCCCGCCTTTACGTTCGACGACGGCAATTCCGAGCGCGGCTTTGCGGGCACCGCCGGCAATGTACTCGTCGACGGTCAGCGGCCGACCTCCAAGAGCGACGACCTGCAATCGGTCTTGAAGCGCATTCCGGCGTCCGACGTGGAGCGCATCGATGTCATCCGCGGCGGAACGCCGGGAATCGACATGCAGGGACAGACCGTCGTCGCCAATGTCATTCGCAAGAAGACGGACTCAACCCAGATCGTCGCCCAGGTGGACGACAATTTCTGGCTCGACGATCACCATTCCATTCCCGATATCAGCGTCCAGTACACGCAGCACAGCGGCGACAATACCTACGAAGCATCCCTGAAGCGCTTCGGCAACTACGACGACTCCGTCGGCAAGGGCACCTATTCGACCACCGACGTCGCCACCGGCGTGGCACAGACCGTGGGCGCGCATTCAAGCGGCCGCGGCGCGGGCACTTCCTTCACCGGCGCCGCAACGGTTCCCATGTTCGACGGCCAGTTCAAGGCGAACATCCTCCTCCAGGACAGCCCGTTCTTTTCCACGCTGAGCTATTATTTCCCCACAGGGACGCAACTGATCGCGGACCACACCACGAGCCACACCGGCGAACTCGGCCTTCACTGGGAAGGCAATGTGGGTTCCTCGCAGCTCGAAACGCTCATTCTGCAGCGGCTCGAACTCGACACCGATCACAACTCGCTGAACAAGCCGATGCTCAGCCAGGACTTCAAGTCGCGCAACGACACCGGTGAAACCATCGCCCGGGCCACGCTGCGCTATCCCATGACGACGTCGCTGACGCTCGAGGGCGGCCTCGAGGGCGCGTTCAATTACCTCGACGGCATCAGCAGCTATGCCGAAAACGGCATCCCCATCCCTCTGCCGTCGGCGAACGCCCGCGTGGAGGAAAGGCGCGGAGAAGTATTCGCCCAGGGCACGTGGAAGATCGATCCGGCATGGTTGCTGGAAGCCGGCGCGCGCTTTGAATATTCGAAGATCAGCGAGACCGGCGGCAGCAACCAGATCCGCTCGTTCTTCTACCCCAAGCCGCGTGCGGTCGTGACCTGGAGTCCCAACAAGGATACCCAGCTCCGCTTCCGCTATGAGCGCATTGTCGGCCAGCTCGACTTCGGAAATTTCATCGCCACCAGCAGCCTTGGCGGCAACGGCATCAATGGCGGCAATCCGGACCTGATGCCGGACCAGCACACGCAATACCAACTCTCATGGGAACGCCACTTCTGGGAAAAGGGCGCGCTCGTCGTCAGCGTGATGCATGACCAGGTCACCGACGTGGTCGACAATGTTCCGGTCCGCAGTTCGGCCGGCACCTTCGACGCACCCGGCAATATCGGCACGGGCAAGATCGATCAACTCGATATCGAACTCACGCTGCCTCTGGACAAGCTCGGCCTTGAGAACGGCCTGCTCAAATCCACCAACATCTTCCGGCGCACGCGCGTGAAAGACCCCGTAACGGGCGTGGAACGCTTCATCTCCCCCGGATTGTCCGGAAACCAGTCCGTCCGCCCGCAGGACGTCGAGTTCACGCTGACGCAGGACCTGCCCAGCCTGAAATCGACGTGGGAGATCGACTACTACAACGGCTGGCAGGAGCACTATTACCGGATCGAGGAAGTGCGGCACCGGCGCATTCCGCCGGCCCTCATTTCGGCGGCATGGATCTACAATCCGACGCCAAGCTGGAGCATTCGCACCGAGCTCGACAACATGGGACGCTTCATCTACGCGAACACGTTCTATGAATATGCCGGCCCGCGCGACGTCTCACCGCTGGTGCAGATCAACGAGCGCCGGATCAAGTCCCAGCCGCGCCTTTACATCGAAATTCGCAAGACGTTCGGCTAGGCGAATTCCAGGATCACGTCGTCAAGGGCCAGGCTGTCGCCCTTCTTGGCATTGACCTTCCTGATCTTGCCGTCGCGCTCGGCGGTGAGGACGTTCTCCATCTTCATGGCCTCAACCACCGCAAGCGACTCCCCGACCTTCACCTCCTGGCCTTCCTCCACGTTGACCGAGACGATCAGCCCCGGCATCGGACAAAGAAGGTATTTGGACGTATCGGCGGCGGCCTTCACGGGCATGAGAGCAGCGAGTTCCGCGGCATACGGGCTGCGCACCGTGACGGTGGCGACAGCGCCGCCCTGCCGCACGCGATAACCACCGGCCAGCCGCGCGATCTGCACCGCATATTCACCGTTCTTTTGGCGCAAGCGCATGACGGGATCGCCGAGCTTCCAGTCGGTCGCGGCGGAATAGGCATCGCCGTCGATACGAAGGAAGAGATTGCCCTCGTGAAGATGGGCGTCGGTCACGGCGTGGCTGTTGTTGCCGATCTTCACCGAGAACTGCGCCGCCGCACGATGCGGGCCATTGAGCGTTCCGGAGATACGCGCTGCGCGGCCCGTGCGCGCGAGCTTCGCGGCGACGGCGGCAGCAACGAAGCGATGCTCCATTGCCTTGTCCATGGCGCGGCCGTGGAAACCGTCCGGATATTCCTCGGCGATGAACGCGGTCGTGATCTTGCCCGACCGGAACCGCGCGTTGTGCATGATCGCGGTGAGGAACGCGATGTTGTGGTTGATGCCTTCGATGCGGAATTCGTCCAGCGCCGCGGCCATCGCGTCGATCGCCTTTTCGCGCGTCGGCGCATGCGTGCAGAGTTTGGCGATCATCGGGTCGTAGTAGAGCGAGATTTCGCCGCCCTCATAAACGCCCGTATCGTTGCGCACCGTGATGTCGCCGAACGTGCCTTCCGCCGGCGGGCGGTAGCGCACGAGACGGCCTGTGGAGGGCAGGAAGCCGCGATAGGGATCTTCGGCATAGATGCGCGCCTCGACGGCCCAACCGTCCAGCTTCACGTCCTTCTGCGCCAGTGGCAGCTTCTCGCCTGCGGCCGAGCGGATCATCAGCTCGACAAGATCGAGGCCCGTGGTCAGCTCCGTCACCGGATGCTCGACCTGCAGGCGCGTGTTCATTTCCAGGAAGTAGAAATTGCGGTCCTTGTCGACGATGAACTCGACCGTGCCGGCACTGTCATAGCCGACGGCCTTGGAGAGCATCACCGCCTGCTCGCCCATCGCCTTGCGCGTCTTGGCGTCCAGGAATGGCGACGGCGCTTCCTCGATCACCTTCTGGTTGCGGCGCTGGATCGAGCATTCGCGCTCATTCAGGTAGATGACGTTGCCGTGCTTGTCGCCCATCACCTGGATTTCGATATGGCGGGGCTCTGTGACGAATTTTTCCACGAACAGGCGATCGTCGCCGAACGCGGCCTTCGCTTCGTTCTGCGAGGACTGGATGGCCTGAACGAGCTCGCTCTCCTTGTGGACGATGCGAAGCCCCTTGCCGCCGCCGCCGGCCGAAGCTTTCACCATCACCGGATAACCGATCTCCGCAGCGATCTTGCGCGCATGATCGGCGTCCCTGATCTCGCCGACATAGCCGGGAACCGTGTTCACTTTCGCGGCCATGGCGAGCTTCTTGGACTCGATCTTGTCGCCCATCGCGGCGATGGCCTTGTTGTTCGGGCCGATGAAGACCACGCCGGCTTTCGCCAGCGCGTCGGCGAAAGCTTCGCGCTCGGAGAGAAAGCCGTAGCCGGGATGTACCGCTTCCGCGCCGGTCTGCCTGCAGGCGTCCACGATCTTGTCGATGACGAGATAGGACTGTGCAGACGGCGCCGGTCCGATATGGACGGCTTCATCCGCCATCTCGACATGAAGCGCATCGCGGTCGGCGTCGGAATAGACGGCGACGGTTCGGATGCCCATCCTGCGGGCTGTCTTGATGACGCGGCAGGCGATTTCACCGCGATTGGCAATGAGGATTTTCTTGAACATCGTCCCCCGGCGGCCTTCCTGTAGCGGCCTGATTTGGAAAGCGTTTTAGGGGTTTCGGCCCTGTCCGTAAACCGTGCTACCCTTGCGGTCCAATGCCCGCCACGCTTCCCCACCGCCTGGGCCTCGCCCTCTTCCGGCTGCATATCGAAAACGGTCTGGCCGTGGCATTCGGCGTGCTGGTCGTCGGCGCGGGCTTTTACGTTGCGGCGGGACTTTCCGTAACGGTACTGGCCTATATCGGCGCGCTTTGCGCCTCCATCGTGGATCAGCCTAGACGCTTCTCGATCAAGCCGCCCATCTTTGCCGGAACGGTTATCGCCACGAGCCTGATCTCGTTCCTCGCGGCCCTGACCGGCGGCCACGTCCTGCTACATATCGAACGCACGGCGCGCAACGTGGCGGCGCTCGCCGCCCGCGCAACTCAAGGAGCGTGATCCTTCATCGCCGCCGCGATTGCGGCCGCCGCGCGCTGCAGGGGCGCGAGATAACGTTGCGCGGCGTCGCGGTCGGCCAGTTTGCGCCCCAGATAGCGCAACGTGATTGCCGCCACAGAAACACCGTCCAGCAGCACCGGAACCGCCATGCCGTGTGCCGGCGCGTTCGGATTCTCCATCGCGGAAGCAAAGCCCGCGCGGCGCACCGACTGGAGCAGCCGCGAAACCGCGCGAGGATCGCGCGCCATGCGGTCCGTCCCGCGCGATGAGCCGCGCAGGAGATCCAATATCTTTTCACGCTCCGCGTCCGCACTGAAGGCGATATAGGCCCGGCCCAAAGCGGACAGCAGGATCGGAACCCGGCGGTTGACGAAATTCTCGTCGATGGCGAACGGGCTTTCGCGTCCCGTGCTGAACCGCACCCGCATGGCGTCCCGGTCGAGCGTGGCAATCCCGATGGGCCATTTGTGTTCGGCGGTGAGCGCAGACAGATGGGGCCGCGCCGCCTCCACGACGATGTCGGCATAGCGAAAGCCGGATGACAATCTGAGCGTGCGTTCGCGCAGGGCATAACCGGACCGGCGCGGCAGGCGGGCAACATAGCCGCCCTCTTCCAGCGTCTGCAGCAGGCG
>DATIVW010000027.1:0-3044 GCA_035465595.1 Rhizomicrobium sp.
AATGCGCGACCAGGTGGGGATCTGCATCATGGCGGGTTAGTCGTTCGCCGGGGTGTTCTTCGGGCGCACTTCGCTGAGCGTGCCCTTCACGACCTTGATCTGCACATTGTCGGCGATCTCCACCGTGATCTCGGTGTCCTCGGCCTTCACGGGCTTGGCGACCTTGCCGACGATGCCGCCGGCCGTGACGACGGTGTCGCCGCGGCCGACCGCTTCGACCATCTTGCGGTGCTCTTTCATCTTCTGCTGTTGCGGGCGGATGAGAAGGAAATACATGATCGCGAAGACCGCGATCAGCGGCACGATGGACGTGAGGAAGGAATCCTGCATGGAGTGGTCGGCCCGGTTCGATTGGGCGCGGACTATAGCCGTGCGCGGCCCCTTTGCAACCGTGATACATCAAGGACTTAGCAGGTGAAAAAGACTTCAGGCAGTGCGTTGGAGCGGGTGCAGACGCGGATCGCGGAGGCGCTGGAAAGGCTCGCGCCCGCCGCCGTCCAGAATGCCGCACCGGCCCGTGGCGATGCGTTCGTGTGGGAGCCGGCGCATGGCGGGCTCGTCGCGGTGGCCGAGGTGGCGGCCATTCCGCTCACGCTGCTGAAGGGCATCGACGGCGCGCGCGACACGCTGCTGGAGAACACGCGGCGCTTCGCGGACGGGCTGCCGGCGAACAACGCCCTGCTCTGGGGCGCGCGCGGCATGGGCAAGTCCTCGCTGGTGAAGGCGGCGCATGGCGCCGTGAACGCGCGGCGCAAGAGCGATGCGCGGCTTGTGCTGGTGGAAATCCATCGCGAGGAGATCGCGAGCCTGCCGCTGCTCTTGCGCATGCTGCGCGCGAGCAAGCGGCGCTTCCTGCTCTATTGCGACGATCTCTCCTTCGACAAGGACGACACGAGCTACAAGTCGCTGAAGGCAGCGCTGGAAGGCGGCATCGAGGGGCGGCCGGCCAACGTGCTATTTTATGCCACGAGCAACCGCCGCCACCTGATGCCGCGCGAGATGATGGACAACGAGCGCGCCACCGCGATCAATCCCGGCGAAGCGGTGGAGGAAAAGGTTTCGCTGTCGGACCGCTTCGGCCTGTGGCTCGGCTTCCACAATTGCGGGCAGGACGATTATCTCGCGATGGTGGATTCCTATGCCGCCCATTTCGGCCTGAAGATGGATCGCGAGCGGCTGCATGCGCGCGCGCTGGAATGGTCGGCGACGCGCGGCGCGCGATCGGGCCGCGTGGCGTGGCAGTTCATCCAGGACATTGCCGGCGAGCTGGGGAAGAATATCTAGCTGTCGTTCGACGCGGTGAGGACCGCGCGCGGGTCGATCGGCTTCATGTTGCGGCGGATCTCGAAATGCAGCTGCGGCTCGCTGACGTCGCCCGTCTCACCCACCGTGCCGATGACATCGCCCTTCGCCACGCGCTGGCCGCGCGCGACGCCGATGGAGCTCGTATGCGCATAGGCGGTGACGTAGGTGTCGCCATGCTTGATGAGGATGAGGTTGCCGTAACCCTTGAGCTCGTTGCCGGCATAGGTGACGACGCCGTCGGCCGACGCGTGGATCGGCGTGCCCGCCGGAGCTGCGATGTTGATGCCGTCATTGCGCTCGCCGCTGGCGGTCGTGCCGAAACCGGAGATGACGCGGCCGCTCACCGGCACGACGAATCCGGAGGTCAGCGCGTCGCCCACGCGCGTGTCCTGCGATGCGTAATAGGGATCCTGCTGCGGCGCATAGGCCGGGCGCCGGCGCGGCGTGATGCTGTCGTCGCGCGACGGCGCGACATAGTTGCGGTGTTCGGTGCGCGCGACGCGATAGTGATGCGACGGGGCGGAACTGTCATACATGTCGCGATAGTCTTCGCGCGCATCGCGATAGGTTTCGCAGCCGGAAAGCATGGCGGCGCCGAGAACGCAGAGCGCCAGCGCGACGATGCGCTTATGTCTTCCCCGGCTCGTCCGTTGCGCGCGCATTCTGCGGCAATCCCTCGATCATCGGCACGTACATCACGGGAAGAAGGTTTTCCCGCTCCATGCCGTGCTCACCTTTGACGATCTTGGTTAAGGATTGGGAAACGCCGCGGGCACTTTGAGCGTCGCCGCCGACCGGCGCGACCAGGATTCCCGCGGGTTTTAACTGGTCGATAAGGATTTGGGGAACTTCGGGAACCGCCGCGGACAGCAAAATCCGGTCGAAGGGCGCCGCCTCCGGCCAGCCCTTCAGCCCGTCGCCATGGCGGGTGACGATGTTGGCGAGGCGCAGTTTCCTGAAGCGTTCCTCGGCCTGCGTCAGCAGCGGCTTGTGGCGCTCCACCGTGTAGACCATGCGGCACAGCCGCGAGAGGACCGCCGCCTGGTAGCCGGAACCGGTGCCAAGCTCGAGCACGCGATGCTTCGGATCGATCTCCAGCACCTCGGTGGCGAAGGCGACGACGTAAGGCTGGCTGATCGTCTGGCCGCAGGCGATGGGCAGCGCGGAGTTCGCATAGGCCTGCGTCTCGAAGGGCTGTTCGACGAACACATCGCGCGGAATGGTCTCGATGGCGGAGAGCACGCGCGTATCGGCGATGCCCTGTTTGCGCAAAGCCATCACCAGCTCGATGGCGCGGCTGTCGGTCATTTGAACGAGGTGCGCAACTTCTTCAAGACTTCGAACTCGGTGAGGTTGAGGTGCAATGGCGTCACCGAGATCTTCTTTTCATAGACCGCGCGCAAATCGGTGCCTGCGTCCGGATTGGAGCGCACGCGCTTGAAGCCGATCCAGAAATAGGGATTGCCGCGCATGTCCACGCGGCGATCCATCACCGCGGTCTGCATGTCGCGCTTGCCCTGCTCGGTGATGGCGACGCCTTTCACGTCGCCCGGCTCGCAATCGGGGAAGTTGACGTTCATCAGCGTCTCTTGCGGCCAACCGGCGGCAAGCAGGCGCTTCACGACATCCGGGCCGTGGGCTTCCGCGCAATTCCAGCGCACCTGGTAGCCTTCCTCGAAACCATAAGCCTGGCTGAGCGCAATCGACGGAATGCCCAGCGCCGTGCCTTCCATCGCGCC
>DATIVW010000028.1:0-6892 GCA_035465595.1 Rhizomicrobium sp.
CCTTCCTTGAGCGAAAGCTGGAACCAGTCGCGGCAGGTGATGCGGTTGCCGGTCCAGTTGTGGAAATACTCATGCGCCACCACGCTTTCGATACGGCCGTAGTCGTCGTCCGTCGCGGTTTCAGGTGACGCGAGCAAGAGCTTGTCGTTGAAGATGTTGAGGCCCTTGTTCTCCATCGCTCCCATGTTGAAGCTGGAGACGGCGACGATCATGAAGATGTCCAGATCGTATTCCCGGCCATACGCCTGTTCATCCCATCGCATGGAGCGCTTCAGCGAATCCATCGCATAGGTGACGTTCGGCTCGTTGCCGTGCTCGACGTATATGGCCAGATCCACCTTGCGGCCCGACATCGTCGTGAAGTTGTCGCGCAGCACGCCCAGATCGCCCGCTACCAGGGCGAAGAGATAGCAGGGCTTCTTGAAAGGATCGTTCCACACCGCGAAGTGGCGGCCATTCGCAAGATTGCCGCTCTCGATCAGGTTTCCATTCGAAAGCAGCACGGGGTATTTCGCCTTGTCGGCCTCTATGCGCGTCGTGTAGATCGCCAGGTTGTCGGGCCGGTCCAGGAAATAGGTTATGCGGCGAAAGCCCTCGGCTTCGCATTGTGTGCAGAAGATGTCGCCCGCCTTGTAGAGACCGGACAAGGCTGTGTTCGCGGCCGGGGAAAATTCCGTGACGATGTTGAGGGTAAAACGTTCCGGCACATGCGGGATGGTCAGGGTCGCATTGTCTTTCCTGTAGTCGGACTCCGACAATGTTTTTCCATTTACCGCGACAGATACCAGAGCAAGCTGCTCTCCGTTCAGGACGAGCGGCGCACCTGCGGAGCCCTGACGCCTCACTTCGCTGATCGCGGTGACGCGCGTTTTCTCCATGTCGAGATCGAAGGTGAGCGCGATCTCCTCGATGCGATAATCGTTCGGACGGTAGTCTCTGAGATGAATGGCGTGGGGTTCTTCAGTGCGCATGGCAGATCCTGACAGAAGCAATGGTCGGTATAGCGCGTTGGCCACGCCGCCGGATTTCAAAATTTCGGGGAACTCGCGAATGACCGCTGTGCTCCGGGCGCATTTCGAGAGTTGGGAAGAATGTACGGGCCAGCGTTATGGTGTCAAGCTAATTATCCTATTTTCGACAGATAAATAGGGTAATATGGCAAGTCTGGTATGCCGCTGCTCCCGTTCCACGGGCGTTTTCGAATCAGCAGGGAAGCATCAGCAGGGAGGCAGATAGGCCGTGGCCAAGCCGTGTTACGGCTTTAGCCAGTCGAATATCGATCCGAAAAACCAGGCAAAAGTACCGGTCACATCAAGCATCAGAAGAAGCATGACCGTGCAGGCCGTAAACTGAACGGGGTGCCGCGCGAACAAAATTCTCATGCCAACCACGCCGAACCACCCGCCTTCGGTACTTAGAAACCCTAAATCCCGAGTAAGTCTTTTGAAAGGGGCTTACAAAAACAGCCTAATCTGAACGGATGGTTCAAGGGCGAAAAACAATTCCTGGCCGATGTCACATTCCAATCGCCGGACGCGAAAACCAGGACGTCCGCAGTTCCCCCGCTATCACCGGCTCCAAGACTCTGAATTTCGATCAATAATCCAGCGGTCTTCCGGCGGATATTCGCCAAGAAGTCTTTCAACTATTCAACGCAAGGCGACGACGGGAGATGACTGTCCTTTGATGTGATCCTTGCCCGAATCACCTTCGACCGCGAAATCTTCTCGCACGCGATGGAATTTTTCACCACATCGATCTGATCTCCGGGTTGGGGTGCGCGTAGGATTGTGTCTGCGGATGCGGCAGCCGCGATGCGCCGTCCGCCCTTGATCGCGCCGATGACCACGATGGGTGGCGCAGGCCCTTTTGTTGCGGATGCAATCCACGTAACATCACGGTGCCGTGATGGGCTGCCCGCCCTTGATCGGCTGGAGCGGTGTGGGACCTCACACAGGCGATTGAACCCGGTGGCGAAAGCTGCCGGGTTCTTGCTTTTGCGGCGTCGAAGAAGTGGGGCTAATCGCCTTCGTTGACGGCGGTGAGGACATCCTGTGCGGTGTGCGCCAGATCCACGAGCTCCGACGGCATGTCCTCGCCGGACTTTCGGGCCCAGTTCACGAGATTGCTCGCGAACTCCACGAGGCGCGGTGCATTGGCAATCATGCGGGCCTGACGTTCCACCTTGCGCGGGTCCAGATCGTATTCGGCACCCGGCACGCGCCAGCCACCCCATTCCGCTTCGCCGGTGATCACGATGGGAAAGGTTCCCGGCACGGGATGACGCGCACAATCTTCCGCGGGCTGCCACTTGTTTCGCGCGCGGACGACGCGCCAATTCTCTTGGCCGATATTCTTGTCTTCCGCTACTGGCGTTTCGGCCTGCAGTTCCTCGGCGGCGAACTCGCGGCCCAGACCCACGTCGTAAAAGACGCGCAGGGGTTCATCGAGCCCCTTGGTCCATTGGGGCAGCACGCGCTCGACAAGCGCCCAAGTGCCCACGGGCTTCACATAAACGCGCTGGTTCTTATGAAATTGTGCCTTGGCCATTGGCCCATCCTGAAACGGCTCACGCAACCGTAACCCCGCTCACTTAAACACCGGTTAAGAAACGAGGGCTCGGGAAGGCTGCCCCAGCGTCAAATTAAAGGCGTTGGCTGCGGGGCTTCGGCCCTCTATCGTTTGCTTAACAAAACACTTCCAGCGCCCAAGCCGGAAACTCGCCGGAGATCGATAGAGAGGCCGGTGCGAATTTCCGACCTGAAGAGGCGCTGGTGTCTATTGAATGTCGTGTCGCTTAGGAACTTCACCAAAGCGAAAAGTAGCAACGTCGTGGTGAAGTTCGGAACCGCGACACTAAAAAGGGTGCGCCGATGAATTTCGATTTCTCCGACGATCAGAAAATGCTGCGCGATCAGGCGCGCAAGTTCCTGAGCGAGAAATGCACGACCAAGACCGTGCGCAAGGTGTTCGAAGGCAGCCACGGATACGACAAGGATCTGTGGAAGCAGATCGCGGAGATGGGCTGGCACGGCACGGCTATCCCGGAGGAATTCGGCGGGCTTGGGCTCGGCTACCTCGAACTGTGCGTGATTGCCGAAGAGCTCGGCCGCGCCCTGGCTCCTGTGCCGTTTTCCTCGACCGTCTATCTTTTTGCGGAGGCGATTCTTGCGGCTGGGACCGACGAGCAGAAGAAGAAGTATCTGCCCCGGATCGCCAGCGGCGAGTTGATCGGCACCTTTGCGCGCAGCGAGGGGCCTGGCGCCGTAACACCCAAGTCCACGCGCACCAGCTTCAAGGGCGGCAAGCTTTCCGGCAGGAAAATTGCGGTGGTGGACGGCATGGACGCCGACTTCGCCATTGTGCTGGCGCGTTCCAGCGACGAGGCGGGCGAGCGCGGCACGGCGCTGGCGATCGTCGATCTGAAAGGCGCCGGCGTGAAACGCCGCGCGGAAGATTCCATCGACCCGTCACGCAAGCATGCGGAAATCACGTTCGATGGCGCGAGTGCCGAAGCGTTGGGCAAGCCGGGGGAGGGCTGGAGCATCACGAGCAATGTTCTCAACCGCGCCGCGATCATGACGGCGTTCGAGCAGGTCGGCGGATCGGATAGCTGCCTTGCGATGGCCAAAGACTACGCCATGCAACGCTACGCGTTCGGCCGCCTCATCGGTTCCTATCAGGCGATCAAGCACAAGCTCGCCGACATGTATGTGAATACCGAGCTGGCGCGGTCCAATGCCTACTACGGCGCATGGGCGCTTTCGACGAATGCGCGCGAGTTGCCGCTGGCCGCCGCCGCCGCGCGCGTGAGCGCGACGCAGGCCTTCGACTACGCTTCGAAGGAGAACACGCAGACGCATGGCGGCATCGGCTTCACCTGGGAGGTGGATTGCCATCTTTATTACAAGCGCTCGCGCGAGCTCGGGCTGAGCCTCGGGGCGCAGCGGACGTGGAAGGACAAGCTCGTCACCGAACTCGAACTCAGCAACGCGGCGTAAGGATACAGATCATGGACTTCGAAGACACCAAAGAAGAAGCCGCGTTCCGTGCTGAGGCGAACAAGTGGCTTTCCGCCCATGCCAAGCTGCGCGGCAGCAAGTCCTCCCGCGACGACATGGAGGAAATGGAGAACGGCGCCGCCGCCGAAATGGCAGCGAGCAAGGCCTGGCAGAAGACGAAGGCGAACGCCGGTTACGCGCGCATCACCTGGCCGAAGGGCATGGGCGGCATGGGCGGCACGCCGATGCAGTCCATCATCTTCAGCCAGGAAGAGTCCAAGTACGATGTAGCGTCGGGCGGACCGTTCGCCATCGGCCTTGGCATGTGCATCCCCACCGTCATGGCCTATGCGAACGACGACACCAAGAAGCGCTTCGTCTGGCCCGCGGTTCAGGGCGATGAAATCTGGTGCCAGCTTTTCAGCGAGCCGGCGGGCGGCTCCGACGTCGCGGGCCTGCGCACGCGCGCGGAGAAGCAGGGCGACGAATGGGTGATCAACGGCCAGAAGATCTGGACCACCGGCGCGCAATTCTCCGACTTCGGAATCCTGCTCACGCGCACCGATCCCAACGTCCCCAAGCACAAGGGCCTCACCATGTTCTGGATCGACATGCACGATCCGGCGGTGGAAGTGCGCCCGATCAAGCAGGCCTCGGGCGGCAGCGGTTTCAACGAAGTGTTCTTCACCGATTTGCGCGTGAAGGATTCGCAGCGCCTTGGCGAAGTTGGGCAGGGCTGGCAGGTCGCGCTCACCACGCTGATGCATGAACGCCTTGCGGTCGGCGGCGGGCAGGGCGGCGGTCTCGATGTGAAGGAGCTGATGGCCCTCGCACGCACTCTGGAGCTGGAAGACGGCCCGGCGCTGAAGAACGCCGCCGTGCGCGAGAAGCTGGCGGACTGGTATGTGCGCTCGGCCGGCCTGAAATACACGACCTACCGCACCATGACCGCGCTCAGCCAGGGCAAGCAGCCGGGACCGGAAGCGTCGATCGCCAAGATCGTCGTGGCCTCCAAGCTGCAGGACGTCTCAGCCTTCGCGATGGAGCTCGAAGGCGAAGCGGGTGCACTGAAGGGCGCTGATGCGCCGGGCAACGGCGCGTTCCAGATGGGCTGGATGAGCGCGCCCGGACTGCGCATCGCCGGCGGCACGGATGAAATCCTGCGCAACATCATCGCCGAGCGCGTGCTCGGACTGCCGCAGGATGTGCGCGTCGACAAAGACATCCCGTTCAACAAGGCGCCGGGCGGCCGCTAGCGATGCCGCTCGAGGCCCTCGAGCATTACACGGTCCATTGCCTGGACCTCGAGGGCACGCGCGACTTCTATCGCGATGTGCTGGGGCTGAAGGAAGGCCCGCGCCCCAAGCTCGGCTTCCCGGGCTACTGGCTTTATTGCGGCGAGGTGCCGGTGGTGCATCTGCTGGGCGCGGATGGCGCATTGCCGGAGAACCGGGGCTGCGAGCCGGGCGGCGATACCGGCTCTTTCGATCACATCGCCTTTCGTGGCAACGATGTTGCGGCGACGCTGGAAAGCCTGAAGAAGAACGGCGTTGCGTTCCGCGAAAACCTGATCCGCGATTTCGGATTGCATCAGGTTTTCGTCCGCGACCCGAACGGCATTACAGTTGAGATGAATTTTCGAAAATAACGGTGTCTGGGAGGACAACATGATCGGCTACGTCACCATCGGGACCAACGATCTCGAACGGGCGAAGAAATTTTATGGCGCGCTGGCGGAAGAGCTCGGCGGCAAGCCGACTTTTTCCAATGAGCGCATGCAGGGCTATGGCAGCAAGGGCGGTGCGATGCTCGCGGTCTGCACGCCTTATGACGGCAAAAGCGCCACAGGCGGGAACGGAACGATGGTGTCTCTCGCCGCGCCGTCGAAGGAACTGGTCGACAAGGTTCACGCCAGGGCGTTGTCGATGGGCGCGAAGGACGAAGGCGCGCCGGGGCTGCGCGGCGACACATTCTATGGCGCCTATTTCCGCGATCCGGACGGCAACAAGCTCTGCGTCTTCAAGAGCGGCTGAGAACGCGCTAGTGCAAGGCGATGATATCGTCGCCCTGCACCAAGGTATGCACGATCGATTCCGTCAGCAGGCTTTGCCTCGGCTGCGGGCGTTCGCTGGATGAAATCGCGCGCTGGGGCTCCATGACGGAATCCCAGCGGCTGGAAACAATGCGCGCCTTGCCTCAGCGGATGCGCGACGCCGGTCTGAAACCACATCGGGAACCACAGCCATGAAAGACTTCAGCGGGAAATATGCGGTCATCACCGGCGGCGGCACCGGCATGGGACGCCAGCTTGCCATCCAGCTCACCGCGGAAGGATGCAACGTCGCGATGTGCGACGTCTCCATAGAGAACATGGCGAAGACCCGGGAGCTTTGTGTCAAGGAAGCGCCGCAAGGCACCCGTGTGGCCACGTTCAAGGCGGATGTCTCGCTCGAAAAGCAGATGGCCGACTGGGCGGAGTCGGTGAAGAAGGAACTCGACACCGACCACATTCACCTGCTCATCAACAACGCAGGCATCGGCGGCGGCGGCAGTTTTGTCGCGAACCAGGATCGCGCAGCCTGGGACAAGACGTTCGATGTCTGCTTCTACGGCGTGATCAACGGCGTGCGCGCGTTCCTGCCGCTGCTGATGAAGGCGCGCGAGGGCCACATCGTGAATACCTCCAGCGTGAACGGCTTCTGGGCTTCCATCGGCCCGGGCCGCCCGCATACGGCCTACTCCGCGGCAAAATTCGCCGTGAAAGGCTTCACCGAGGCGCTGATGGAAGACCTGAAGATGAACGCGCCGCACATCAAATGCTCGGTCGTGATGCCGGGCCACATCGGCACGGAGATCGTCGCCAATTCGCGCGCCATTCTTTCCGGCGGCAA
>DATIVW010000029.1:0-23337 GCA_035465595.1 Rhizomicrobium sp.
CTGGTGGTACACCTTCAAGGCGCTGCTCGCGCTCATCTTCCTCGGCGTCTTCATCATCGGCATCGTGATCTTCATCTCCATGCTGCTGAAGAAATGGACCACCGAGATCGGCGTGACCACGCACCGCTTCGTGGAGAAGACAGGCCTCGTGTCGCTCAAGACCTATGAGATCGCGCTGCCCAACATCGAAGGCGTGAAGGTGGAGCAGACGTTCTGGGGGCGGCTCCTCGGCTATGGCCATTTGCGCATCGAAGGTTCGGGCGTGGATTTCGTGGAGATCCCCGACATCGCCGACCCCATCGCCTTCCGGGCCGCCATCGAGACCGCCAAATCCGGGACTTATACCCGTTAAGCCTCACAGCGAGTTGATTGCCTCGTCCATGGTGCCTGCGCGATGCTGGCCTTGAGGAGGTGAACGATGTTCCTGCGCAACGCTTCGCTTGTCCTGGCCTTCATCGCCACCACCGCCCCGACGGCGCATGTGCTGGAGATGATCTCCAAGCTGACGCTCGACGGGCCGCTCTGGCTCGCGATCCAGCAGAAACTCTATCGCGGCTGGGGGCCGGTGTTCGGTCCGGTCGAAATCGGCTGCCTCATCCTCTCCTTTGCGCTGTTCATTCGCACGCGGCCCGACAGGCCGGCGAGCGGCATCTACCTTCTGGCGATGCTTTGTTATGCCGCCATGCTCGCGAGCTTCTTCATCTTCAACGCGCCGGTGAACGCGGCGGTCAATGTCTGGAGCGCCGCAACGCTGCCCGCCAACTGGAGCGACTATCGCCTCAGATGGGAAATCGGCCATGCGCTCACCGCGGCGCTGGCGCTCATCGCCTTCCTGGCGCAACTTCACGCATGGCGGAAAACCCGATGACGATCTCGCGCCGCATTTTCCTGATCACCGGCAGCGCCGCGGGCGCGGGGCTTGTGCTCGGCATTGCCGGATGCGCGCCCAATGCTGCGCCGCCGCTCGACGAACTCAACATGTGGATCGCCATAGCGCCCGACGGCGTCACCACGATCCGCGTCAATGCCAGCGACATCGGACAGGGCGCGCAGACCGGCCTCGCCCAGATCGTCGCCGATGAGCTCGACGCCGACTGGACGAAGGTGCGCGTGGAGATGGCGCCGGTCACCGATCGATACATGATCAAGGACGGCAACGGCTATTACACCGGCGGCTCCAGCTCCATCCACGGGCAGTACGACATGTTCGCGAAAGCCGGCGCGACCGCGCGGCACCTTCTGGTCGCCGCGGCAGCGCAGCATTGGGGCGTGGACCGCGATGCCTGCTGGACCGAGAACGGATTCGTCTGGCATCCGAACAACAAGCTGAAGCGCTCTTACGGGTCACTCGTGCCCAAGGCGGTGCACATGGCGATGCCCAACGAGGTGGACCTCAAGGAGCGCAAGGACCGCAAGCTGATCGGCAAGCCGATCCCCCGCCTCGACATTCCGCCGAAGGTGAACGGCGAGACGATCTACGGCATCGACGTGAAGGTGCCGGGCATGCTGGTGGCGACGCTGGCGCAATGCCCCTATTTCGGTGGCACGCTGGTGAAAGTCGACGAGAAGCCTGCGCTCGCGGTGAAGGGCGTGAAGCAGGTCGTCACCTTCGACAACGTGGTCGTGGTCGCGGGCACAAGCTTTCATGCCGCGAAGAAAGGACTGGATGCGCTCGACATCCAATGGGCTAAACCCGCCGATGCGATGGCGACGCAGGACGCGGTGACGAACACGCTGCGGCAGAACATCGGCGCCGCGGATTCGATGGTCGTCACGCTTCCCGGCAAGGACAAGGCGAAGGCCGTGGCCGCGGTGAATGCGGCGATGGCGGGCGGCGCGAAAATCTACGAAGCGGAATACCAGGTCCAGCTCCTGTCGCATTCGCCGATGGAGCCGATGAACGCAACGGCGCACGTCACGCCCACATCCTGCGCAATCTGGGTGTCGACGCAGGTGCCCGGCGACATGCGCGATGCCTTGGTGAAGACGCTGGCGCTGCCGAAGACCGCCGTGACCGTTCACCTGACGCAGGTGGGCGGCGGCTTCGGGCGCAGGCTGGAAACCGACTACGGCGTGCTCGCGGCGAAGGCGAGCCGCGCGCTCGGCCATGTTCCGGTGAAGCTCATCTGGTCGCGCGAAGAGGACATGACGCATGACGCCTATCGTCCCACGAGCCTGTGCAAATTGCGCGCAGCGCTGAACGACGACAAGACGATCCGCGCGCTCGACTATACCGGCGCCACGTCGAACGACACGGCGCTGGGCGGCATTGCGTGGAATTATCCCTATGGCGATGTCGTGCTGCGCCAGAAGAAGACCACGCTGCAATTTCCCATAGGCTCCTGGCGCTCGGTCGATCCGGGCATCACCATCTTCTTCATCGAGAGCCTCGTGGACGAGATCGCGCATGGCGAAGGGCTCGATCCGCTGGCCTATCGCCGCACGCTGCTGGCGAAGGACGCGCGGGGGCTTCGCGTGCTGAACGCCGCGGCGCTCATGGCCGGCTGGGGCAATGCGCCGTCCGGTCACTCCCAGGGCATCGCCTTCTTCAACCAGCACAGTTGGGGCACCGCGGTGGCGCATGTCATCGAACTGTCGGTGGACAGGCAGAACAGGATCACCGTCCATAAAGTGTGCTGCGCCATCGATCCGGGGATCGCCGTCAATCCGGGCCAGATCAAGGCGCAGGCCGAAGGCGGCATCATCATGGGGTTGTCTGCGGCGCTCGCCGAGCAGATCACGCTGAAGGACGGCGCAGTCGAGCAGAAGAACTTCGACACCTATCCGGTGCTGCGGCTCAAGAATATTCCCGAGATCGAAGTGCTGGTGATGGAAACCGAGGGCGCCGAAGCGGGCGGCGTGGGCGAACCGCCGGTGCCGCCGGTCGCGCCTGCACTCGCCAATGCGATGTTGGCGGCGACGGGCAAGCGCGTCCGCGCCCTGCCGTTCGTGAACAGCGGCTTTACGGTCTAGCGGTGTCCTGCGGCCGCAAGGCCAGATGCAGCAGTAATCCCGTGAGCCCGCATCCGGCCATGATGGCGGCGAGCGGAAGCGGCGTCGTCGCGTTGAACGTGCCCATCACCAGCGAGACGCCGAAGCCGATCGCAAAATTCAGCGAGCCCAGAAGCGCGCTCGCCATGCCGGCGTTTACCCCGTAGTGGCGCATGGCCGCGCCCGTGCCCATGGGATTGATCGCGCCGTTGAAAGAGAGGAACGCGAACAGCGCGGCGCCGAGGCCGAAGACGCCGCCGATGCCCGTCAGCGATACCGCGACAAGCAAGGCGCCGGTAACGACATGCGCGACCTGCCCCTTCAGCATGATGGTTTCCGGCAACCGGCCATGAACGAGCCTTGCCGCGATCTGCGCGGTGCCGATCAGGCCGACGGCATTGATCCCAAAGAACCAGCCGAAGTTCTGCGGCGCGACATGGAAGATGTCGATGAACACATGCGCCGATCCGGTGAGATAGGCATAGAGCGACGCATTGCTTGCTGCCGCCGACAGCGCATAGGCGATGAAGCGTTTGTCGCGGATGATGCGCGCATAGTCGGCAACGATGACGAAGGGATGCAGTTCGCGATGCGCGCCGCCATGCGTCTCCGGCAGGCGGATCGCCACCGCCAGCGCCACGACGCCGCCGAATACGAACTGGAACCAGAAGATCGCGCGCCAGCTCGCCCAGATCAGGAAGTATCCGCCGAGAAACGGCGCGACCAGCGGCGCCACCGCCAGCACCAGCATCATGTAGGCGAAGACGCGCGGCGTTTCCTCCGGGCCGAAGAGATCGCGCACGCAGGCGCGCGCCACCACCCCGCCCGCGCAGGCGCCGACGGCCTGGAAGAAACGCGCCGCCATCAGCATCTGAACGCTGGTGGACATCGCGCAGGCCGCGCACATGGCAAGATAAAGAAGCAGCCCCGCATAGAGCGGCGGCTTGCGGCCGAAGCGGTCGGCCATCGGCCCGAAGAATGCCTGCCCCGCGGCAAAGCCCAGGAAGAACGAGGCCAGCGTGTTCTCGGCAAATCCGATCGGTACCTGGAAATCGCGCGCGATGGCGGGCAGCGCGGGCAGGTACATGTCGATGGACAGCGCGCCGAACGCGGTCAGCGCCCCCAGCACGATGATGAGCTCGACCCGGCGCGCAGGGGCGAGCCGGTCGACACCCTCCCTCTGCAAGTCCACCAGCGCCAATGTTTTTTCCCTATTTCCGACACAAAAGCCGCGCTAAGAATCCCTTGCGTGGAATGACACCGCAGCGCGGGGAGAGAACTATGCTTCGTATCGTAAAGTCGATGGCCGTGATCGCGGTGGCAGGATTGCTTGCTTCGCAGGCGCAGGCCGAAGGTGCCAAGGAAGGCGCCACGGTCTTCCAGCGCTGCGCCATCTGTCATTCCAACACCAAGGGCGCGCCGGCCAAGATCGGCCCGAACCTCTTCGGCATCGTCGGCCGCAAGGCGGGAACCGAGGCCAACTTCTCCTATTCGGCGGCGATGAAGGCTTCGGGCATCACCTGGACGCCGGACAAGCTCGAAGCCTATGTGCAGCATCCGCAAGTCGTGGTCCCCGGAAACCGCATGGCTTTTGCAGGAATCACCAGCAAGCACGATGCAGAAGAGCTGGTGGAGTATCTGGAAACGCTGAAATAACGGGCGTTTCCGGCTGAGTACTGCGTCTGCGTCCGTAACGGAAAGGAGCAGCTCATGTCTCGCATCGCGGCACACCGCATTGTTTTTCTGTTGTCACTCGCGCTGCCGGTTCTTGGCGCGCCGGCATTCGCCGCCGAAACGGCGGTCGACCAGCGCGATCTGAAATTCGTTCCGGACACGGTGACGATCCATGCCGGCGACACCGTTCGCTTCACCGACACCGGCCGCATCACGCACAACATCACGATCGAGAACCCGGATGGGACATCGAGCGACAAGGGCATGGATACGTTCGGGCAGGACATTGTCGTGAGCTTCCCCAAGCCGGGCGTCTATCACGTGCATTGCAAGATCCACCCGATGATGACGATGACGGTCACCGTGAACTAGCGGCGTTGGCGCGCCCGTTCGGGGCTGCGTCCTGGGGCGGGGTGCAGATTACAAAATCCCAATTTGCGCGTGATCTTGTTGCGTGCCTGCCACAGTTCAAATGCACGAGCCGGCCGAGTTGACCTCGCTCAACGCCTTTGCGGGAGAAACCCGCATGTTCCCGCCGCCGACCCGATATTCGGCGGGATGCAGGACCTGGAGGGGAGATTATGGGGTTTCACAGTCACATGGCGCTGACGGCCATTGCCGTCCTCGTCCTCGGGGCGCAGCGCGCGGAAGCTGTGCCCGCATATGCGGTGCAGACCCAGCAGGCGTGCAGCGCCTGCCATGTCGGCGGCTTTGGCCCACAGCTGACGCCCTTCGGCCGCGAATTCAAGCTCGAGGGCTATACCATGCGCGCGGGCGACACCTTCACCCTGCCCGTCTCGGCCATGGCGATGGCCTCCTACGTCCACACCAACACGGACCAGCCGCCGCCCGCGCCCCACTACGCGGCGAACGACAACACCACGCTGGACCAGTTCAGCCTCTTCATCGCCGGCGGCGCGGGCGAGCACTTCGGCGCCTTCACGCAATGGACCTATGACGGCGTCGGCCGTGCCGCATCATGGGACAATCTCGACATTCGCGCGATAACGCACGCCACGATCGACGGCTCGGATGTGATCGTGGGGATCGACCTCAACAACAATCCCACGATGCAGGATTCCTGGAACACGACGTCGGCCTGGGGTTTCCCCTATTCGGGATCGGATCTGGTTCCCGCGCCGGCGGCGGCGACCATGATCGATGGCGGCTTCGCGCAGACCACGCTCGGCATGAGCATCTATGCCTGGTGGAATTCGTCGATCTACACCGAAGCCGGACTCTACTGGACGCCCGGCCGCGGCTTTCTGCGCGCCATGAATGCCTATGCGGACGACAACAACATCCTCAACGGCGTGGCGCCGTATTTCCGGGCCGCATACCAGAAGGACTATGGCGACCAGAACTTCGAAGTCGGCGCCTTCGCCATGTTCCCGACCGTGTATCCGGGCAGCGACAGGAGCACCGGCACGAGCGATCGCTACCAGGATATCGGCGTCGACGCGTCGTACCAGTTCATGGGCGACACCTCGAACATCTACCAGGTGAACGCCCGCTACACGCACGAACACCAGAACCTGCGCGCAAGCTTCCTGCTCGGCAGCGCGGCGTCGCGCGGCAACGACCTGAACGATTTCCGGATCGACGCGTCCTATTACTGGCAAAACATGATTGGCGGCACGATCGGCGCGTTTGACACCACCGGCAGCGGCGACGCGTTTCTCTATGCCGACAACCGCACGCTCAAACCCGACAGCAGCGGCTTTCTGTTCCAGGTCGACTACACGCCGTTCGGCGGACCGGACGCGCCGCTGGATGGCCGCTTCAACGTGCGCGTCGGCCTGCAGTACTACCTGTACACCCGGTTCAATGGCGCCAGTTCCAACTTCGACGGCCTTGGCCACAACGCCTCGGACAACAATGCCCTGCGGCTTTTCCTCTGGGCCGCGCTGTGAGGCTGCGGCGGAATGACGCGGGATCGCGAAAATGCTGCGGCGCAGCATGAAATTTCCGGATACCGGAGCGTCACCTTTCCCCCACTAATCGGCATGAAGCTTCGTTGACAGCGGGTCTGCCCCGGACCTAGTTTTTGCGCCGCACAAAAAACGGGCGGCCACAGGGGCCCGGACGAGCATGAGCTTCCGGGGATAAGACGGCCGCCTTTCTGGGAAGGCAATCGAGCAAACATGAAGGTCATCGTCCCCGTGAAGCGGGTGATCGACTACAACGTGAAGGTTCGCGTGAAGGCGGACCAGACGGGCGTCGATCTCGCCAATGTCAAAATGTCCATGAATCCCTTCGACGAAATCTCCGTCGAAGAAGCGATCCGCCTGAAAGAGAAGGGCAAGGCCACAGAGGTCATCGCCGTTTCCATCGGGCCGGCCCAGGCCTCCGAAACCATCCGCACCGCGCTTGCCATGGGCGCCGACCGCGGCATCCTGGTGAAGACCGACGGCGAGGTTGAGCCGCTCGCGGTCGCCAAGATCCTCAAAGCCATCTGCGAAGCCGAGCAACCCGGTCTTGTGATCACCGGCAAGCAGGCGATCGACGACGACAGCAACCAGACCGGACAGATGCTGGCCGCGCTTCTGGGCTGGCCGCAGGCGACGTTCGCGCACAAGCTGGAAATGGGCGACGGCAAGGCCGACATCGAGCGCGAAATCGATGGCGGCCTTCAAACCGTCGAGGTGAAGCTTCCCGCCGTGATGACGACGGACCTGCGCCTCAACGAGCCGCGCTATGCCTCGCTGCCGAACATCATGAAGGCGAAGAAGAAGCCGATCGACGAGAAGACGCCGGCCGATTACGGCGTCGACGTCACCCCGCGCCTGAAGACCTTGAAAGTGACCGAGCCGCCGAAGCGCCAGGCCGGCATCAAGGTGAAGACCGCCGCCGAACTCGTGGACAAGCTCAAGGAAGTGGGGGCGATCTGATGGCTTCGCTCGTTATCGCCGAACATGACGGCAAGGTCCTGAAGGACACCACCAACAAGACCGTGACGGCCGCAGCGCAGGTTTCGACGCCGGTGCACGTGCTCGTCGCCGGCTCCGGCGCAGATGCTGTGGCGGAAGCCGCTTCCAAGCTCGCCGGTGTCGAGAAAGTAATCTACGCCGACGATGCCGCGTACGCGAAGATGGTCGCCGAGCCCGTGGCCAGGCTCATCCTTTCGCTGGCCGACAAGTATGACGCGATCCTCGCGCCCGCCACGACGAACGGCAAAAACTACATGCCGCGCGTTGCCGCGAAGCTGGACGTGCCGCAGATTTCCGAAATCCTGAAAGTGGATTCGCCCGACACGTTCGAGCGCCCGATCTATGCCGGCAACGCCATCGCCACCGTGCAGGCGCCGGCAGGCAAGAAGGTCATCACCGTGCGCACCACCGCTTTCAAGGCGGCGGAAGCGACCGGCTCCGCGTCCGTCGAGAAGATCGGCGGCGCGGGCGACGACGGCATCTCCAAGTTCATGAGCGAGGAGCTTTCCAAGTCGGAACGACCCGAACTCACTTCGGCCAAGATCGTGATCTCCGGCGGGCGCGGCATGCAGTCGGGCGACAACTTCCACCTGCTCGACAAGATCGCGGACAAGCTGCACGCCGCCGTCGGCGCCAGCCGCGCCGCGGTCGATGCGGGCTTCGTGCCCAACGACTACCAGGTCGGACAGACCGGCAAGGTCGTGGCGCCGGAGCTTTACATCGCGGTCGGCATCTCCGGAGCGATCCAGCACCTGGCCGGCATGAAGGACTCCAAAGTCATCGCCGCCATCAACAAGGACGAAGAAGCGCCCATCTTCCAGGTGGCCGATTACGGCCTCGTCGCCGACCTGTTCAAGGCGATCCCGGAAATGGACGAAGAGCTCACGAAGCTGGGTTATAAGTAACCCGCTTCGTCAAAGGACGATCACGCATGGCTATCGAGCGAGTAGGCGTTATCGGCGCAGGCCAGATGGGCACGGGCATCGCCCATGTCCTGGCGCTGGCCGGCATGGATGTCGTTCTTGAGGACATGAACCCCGACGCGCTCGCCAAGGCGCGCGGCGTCATCGAGAAGAACATGCACCGCCAGGCGGGACGCGGCCTCATCAAGGACGACCAGATCGCGCCGGCCATGGCGCGCATCCGTGCCTCCACCAGCATCGACGACATGAAGGACCGCGAGCTCGTCATCGAGGCGGCGACCGAGAATGAAGACGTCAAGCGCAAGATCTTCGCCGATCTGTGCCCGCGCCTGTCCAAGACGGCGATGGTGGCGTCCAACACCTCCTCCATCTCGATCACGCGCCTCGCAGCAGCGACGGATCGTCCCGAGCATTTCATCGGCATCCACTTCATGAATCCGGTGCCGATGATGCAGCTCGTCGAAGTGATCCGCGGCATCGCCACGGACGACACGACGTTCCAGGCAGCGCTGGAGCTGGTGCGCCGCGTCGGCAAGACGGCGGCTTATGCCGAGGATTTCCCGGCCTTCATCGTGAACCGTATCCTGATGCCGATGATCAACGAGGCGGTCTACACACTCTATGAAGGCGTCGGTAACGTCGAAGCGATCGACACGGCGATGAAGCTGGGCGCCAACCACCGCATGGGCCCGCTGCAGCTGGCCGACTTCATCGGCCTCGACACCTGCCTGTCGGTGATGCAGGTGCTGTACGAAGGCCTCGCGGATTCCAAGTACCGTCCGTGTCCGCTGCTGGTAAAATATGTGGAAGCCGGCTGGCTCGGCCAGAAAACCGGCCGCGGCTTCTACGACTATCGCGGCGAACATCCCGTCCCGACGCGCTGATAGCCGTCAGCGCGTCAGCACTGTCGCGAAATCCTCCGGCGGCGCAGACTCTTCCCATTGCGGCATTCCCGCCGGGATCTCGACGCCAGCCATTTTCCGTTTTGTCCAGATGTGCGCAACGATCGCCAGTTCGTCGCTGCGATCTAGCGTCCCGGCCCGCACCACCACCATCCCGGGCCGCCGCGTGTTCGTGTTGTAAACGCGCGTCAGGCACTTGGCACAACCATACTGATGCGAGATGCGCGTTCCGTCTTGCGATGGGCGCTCATAGTGATGCGGAGTGCCGGTAAGGGCGAAATCGTCTTCCGGCACGATGAACTGCATGGAGAACGCACTGCCGGACCAGGTCTGGCAATCCCGGCAATGGCAGGCATAGGCATTGGATTTCCTGGCGCGCGCCACGCTGTAGCGCACCGCGCCGCAGCGGCAACCGCCCTCGATCTTTTCGCTCATCGGTTCCTCCCGCGTAAACCTAGCATGCGGAATTGGCCATGCGTGGATACCGTGCCGCATATCGCCCAAGCGCGCATTGCATTTGCACAGCGGCACGATATGACAGCCGCAACATGTCTCCATCCGAAGACGGCCTGCCTCTGCCCGCCCGCTATTGGGCGATTCTGGCCACCGCGCTCGGCATCACGCTGGCCGTCATCGACTCGGCGATCGCCAATGTCGCGCTGCCCACCATTGCGAGCGACCTGCACACCGATCCCGCGCTCTCGATCTGGGTGGTGAACGGCTACCAGCTCACGATCACGATCTCGCTGTTGCCGCTGTCCTCGCTGGGCGACATCGCCGGCTACCGGCGCGTCTACCTCTGGGGCCTTGCGGTCTTCACCATCGCCTCGCTGGGCTGCGCCTTCTCGACGACGCTTCCCATGCTGGCGGCGGCGCGCGTGATCCAGGGTTTCGGCGCCGCCGGCATCATGAGCGTGAACACCGCGCTTCTGCGCTTCATCTATCCGCAGAAACTCCTGGGACGCGGCATCGGCGTCAACGCGATGGTGGTGGCGGTGTCCTCTGCCGTCGGCCCCACCATCGCCAGCGCGATCCTGTCGGTGGCGCACTGGCCATGGCTGTTCGCGGTGAACGTGCCCATCGGAATCGCAGCGGTGGCTGTCGGCCTCTTTTCCCTGCCCCACGCCAAACCTTCGCCGCACAGCTTCGATGTCTGGGGCGCGATCCTGAGCGCGGCGACTTTCGGCGTTCTCATCGGCAGCATCGACGGGCTGGGGCATGGACAGCCCTTCGGGCTCTTCCTCGCCGAAATCGCCGCGACCATCGGGCTTGGCTATCTGCTGGTGCGGCGCGAACTCGGCAAGGCGGCGCCGATGCTGCCCATCGACCTGCTGCGCATCCCGATCTTCACGCTGTCCGTCTCCACCTCCATCTGCTCCTTCGCGGCGCAGATGCTGGCGATGGTCTCGCTGCCCTTCCTCTTCCAGATGGACCTGCACTACAACGCGGTGGAGACGGGACTGCTCATCACGCCATGGCCCGTGGCGATCGGATTCGCCGCGCCGCTGGCGGGACGGCTGGCGGACAAATATTCCGCCGGAATCCTGGGCGGGATCGGGCTGTTCGTGTTTGCGATGGGGCTTCTGTCGCTGGCGATGCTGCCGGATGCGCCCAACTATTTCGACATCGGCTGGCGCGTGGCGATGTGCGGTTTCGGCTTCGGGATTTTCCAGTCGCCCAACAACCGCGCGATGCTTTCCGCCGCGCCCAAATCGCGCAGCGGCGGCGCCAGCGGCATGCTCGGCACCGCGCGCCTGCTGGGGCAAACAACCGGCGCGGCGGTGGTCGCGCTTCTGTTCGCCCGCCTGCCGCATCAGGGCCCGACGGTGGCGCTGTTTCTCGCCTGCGGCTGCGCGCTGGTGGCGACGGCCGTCAGCCTCGCCCGGCTTTACGAAACGCCCTTGCTGGCGGCACAGCGCTCATCCAATCCGGAAGCGGATTCGGGCATGCATTCCGAGGTGCTGCGCGCGCAGAACAAGGCGCCCTAGCCGCACCCCATTCTCCTTGCCTAGAATGGCGCAAAGCCTTTCGGGGAAACGCATGAAGAAGTTCTTGGCCGGCGCGCTGGGCGCGGCATTGCTGCTGGGAAGCGCATGGATCGCGGCGGCGGCGGAGACGAAGCTTCCTTCTTCCGACACGTTCCTGTTCTGGACGCCGGCCGAGCAGGCGTTCGGCTACAAGAACATCGAGAAGATCTTTCCGGTGCATGTGGTCAAGCGCGGAGCGACGGTGAGCGCGCTGCCGCACGCTTCCAGGCCCTTCAATGTCTCCTACAGCTTCGGCGGCAAGACCTACGACACCGAAAGCTTCATGAAGGACAATCTGTCGTCGGGCCTCATCGTCGTGAAGGACGGGCATGTGCTGCTGGAGCGCTATGGCCTCGGCCGCACCGAGAACGACCGCTGGACCTCGTTCTCCGTCGCCAAGTCGGTGACGTCCACGCTCGTCGGCGCCGCGATCAAGGACAGATATATCAAGAGCTTGAATTCACTGGTGACGGACACCCTGCCGGAGCTGAAAGGCACGGCCTATGACGGTGTGACCATCGCCGACCTCATCACCATGCGCTCCGGCGTGAAATGGGACGAGGATTACGGCAATCCCAAATCCGACGTGGCGCAGTTCGGCCTTCTGCCGGCGCGCAAGGACGGCATGGACCCGGTGGTCGCCTACATGGCCAGGCTGCCGCGCGCGCACAAGCCCGGCACCACATTCCACTACGACACCGGCGAAACCGAGCTTGTCGGCATCTTGGTGGCCCGCGCGGTGAAGAAGCCGCTGGCGGAATACCTGTCGGAGAAGATCTGGTCGAAGATCGGCACCGAGCAGGATGCGGTGTGGATTCTCGACAAGGCGGGCTACGAACATGGCGGCTGCTGCCTGTCGATCACCTTGCGCGACTATGCGCGGTTCGGGCTGTTCTTCATGCAAGGCGGCCGCGCGGGCGGCGAGCAGGTTTTGCCAAAAGGCTGGGTGAAGGATGCATCGCGCAATCACACACCGGTCGATCCCCGGTTTCCCGACGAAGGCTACGGCTATTTCTGGTGGATCCACGGTCACGGCACCTATTCCGCCGAGGGCATCTTCGGCCAGCAGATCTTCCTCGATCCGAAGCATGATCTCGTGATCGTGTTCAACAGCGCCTGGAAGACGGCCGATGAAGACAAGAACTGGGAAGCGGAAGCGGCCTATGCCGCCGCGGTGCGAAAGGCCGTGATGAAGTGAAGACTTACCGCATCGGCGTCATCGGCCTCGGCCAGCGCATCGCGCATGTGCTGGCGGCGATGAAGGACGTCGGCTGGTCGCTCGATATTGCCGGCTATGCCGATCCTGCGCCGGTGGGCGCGCCGATCCTGAAGGATCACGACATCGACGCGGGAAAGCCTTACGCCGATGCGGCGGCGCTGCTGAAGGATGGGCCGTTCGATCTCGTCATGATCGGCTCGCCCAATCATCTGCATTATGAGCATCTGCTGGCGGCGTTCGCGGCCGGTCATCCCATCTTCGCCGAAAAGCCCATCGTGCGCACGGAAGAGGAGAGCTTCGCGCTGGCACGGCACCTGGCCGACACCAGGACGCCGCCGCTTTATATCGGCCTCGTGATGCGCTCCATGCCCATCGTGCGCGCGGTGATCCAGCATGTGGACAATGGCCGGCTGGGCGAGATCGTGTCGATGGATGCGACGGAGCATCTGCATCCCGAACATGGCGGCTATCTGGCCCGCAACTGGCGACGCAGGCAGGAATGGGGCGGCTCCTATTTCCTCGACAAGGTCTGCCACGACTTCGATATCTTCAACCGGCTGATGGGCGCACGCGCGGCGCGTGTGGCCAGTTTCGGCAGTCGCAAGATTTTCCATCCCGGCCGCAAGAACGTGCCCGGCGCCTATGACAACGGACAGCCGGCTTACGCCCTGCGCGATGCGGGCTGGGGCGCGGCGAACGATGCGTTCCATTCCGACATGGACGTGACCGATCACCAGACGGCGCTGGTGGAATATGCGAACGGCGCGCAGCTATCCTTCCATTCCAATACGCATGTCAGCCTGCAGGAGCGGCGCTGGTACATCGCGGGCACCGAGGGCACGCTGCTCGCCGATCTTGTGCGCAACAAGCTGATGTATCGCAGTGCGTTCTCGACCGGAAAGCCGGAGCGCATGGAATGGCACGAGCGCACCGACGACAACCACAACGGCGCCGACCAGGCGATGGCGCGGGACCTGCTCGCGACCTTTGAGACTCACGCGGAATTCCCGGTGACGCCGCATGACTCGCTGGAAGCGGGGCTCACCGTCATGGCGATCGATCGCGCGATGGAGACAAAACAGGTCGTCGACTGCGCGAAGATGTGGTCGGATTATGACCGCGCGCGCGACAGCGCCTTGAAATAGTCCACCGCTTCGGGCGCATCCCACGGCGCGGGGCCATCGGCGCGGGCCACCACGTTGCCCTTGGGATCGATCAGGAGCGAAACCGGTAATCCGTAAACGTGCAAGGAGCGCATCATTGCGAGGTTGCGGTCCGTATAGGCAGCGAGCGCGCTGGCGCTGTGCGCGGCGAGGAAGCCCCTGGTCTCGGCTTCGGTGCTGCGGCCAACATTCACGGCGACGACGGTGAAGCCGTCGGGCACCTCGCCTTTCAGCTTGGCGAGCGAAGGCAGCTCCTTCACGCAGGGGCCGCACCATGTCGCCCACATGTTGAGCAGGACATATTTGCCCCGGAATTCGCTCAGCATATGCGGCTTGCCCGCGGCATCGGTGAACGCGACGGCAGGAACGGTTTCGGCCTTTGCCGCGGGCACCAGCGCCGACAGCACGGACGGCGGACGATCCGCGTTTACCGTCGAACGGTTCACATATAGAACGGCAGCCACGGCGACGAGGACGACGGCAAGGGCCGCGAGCACGAGAGGACGCTTCAGGTATTCGGTCATGAGCACCAACAAGATGTGGGGCGGACGGTTCGGCGAAGGCCCCGCGGACATCATGGCGGAGATCAACGCCTCCGTCGATTTCGACAAGAGACTGGCCGCGCAAGACCTTGCCGGTTCGCGCGCCCATGCACGCATGCTGGCCGATCAGGGCATCATCACGCAAGCCGATGCGACATCTATTCTCAAGGGCCTCGAGCAGATCGGGAAGGAGATCGCGGACGGCACGTTCGTATTCAAACGTGAACTCGAAGACATCCACCTGAACATCGAGTCCCGGCTTGCCGACATCATCGGCGCGGCAGCGGGACGGTTGCACACCGCGCGCTCGCGCAACGACCAGGTGGCGACGGATTTCCGGTTGTGGGTGCGCGAAGCCTGCACCCGCGCGCAAGAGGGATTGCTTTCGCTGCAGCGCGCGCTGCTGAAGCAGGCTGAAACGCATCCAGAAACCATCATGCCGGGATTCACGCACATGCAGCCGGCGCAACCGGTGAGCTTCGCGCATCATTGCCTCGCCTATGTCGAGATGTTCGCGCGCGACCGCGGACGTTTTGCCGATGCCGCCAGGCGCTTGAATGAATCGCCGCTCGGCGCCGCGGCGCTGGCAGGAACACCGTTTCCCATCGACCGCGACAAGACGGCGAAGGCGCTTGGTTTCGAATCCCCGGCGCGCAATTCGCTGGATGCGGTGGCGAGCCGCGATTTCGCGCTGGAATATATTTCGGCGGCCAGCATCGCGGCCGTGCATCTGTCGCGCCTCGCCGAAGAGATCGTGATCTGGATGACGCCGGCTTTCGGCTTCGTCACGCTGTCGGACAAGTTCACCACCGGCTCCTCGATCATGCCGCAGAAGCGCAATCCCGATGCGGCGGAACTGGTGCGCGCGAAGACGGGGCGCATCCTCGGCGCGTTCGTCACGCTGACGACGGTGATGAAAGGCCTCGCCCTCGCCTATGCGAAGGATCTGCAGGAGGACAAGGAGGCGCTGTTCTCCGCCGCCGATGCGCTCGACCTTTCGCTGGCGGCGATGGCCGGCATGGCAGCCGACATGAAGGTCAACCCGGCAAGAATGCGCGCCGCTGCGGAAGCCGGGTATCCCACGGCCACCGATCTGGCGGACTGGCTGGTGACCAGCCTCAAGAAGCCGTTCCGCGAGGCCCATCACATCTCCGGCAGCATCGTGAAGCGCGCGGAAGAACTGGGCGTGACGCTGGACAAGGTTCCGCTGGCCGAGATGCAAAAGGTCGAGCCCGGCATCACCAAGGAAATTGTCGCGGTGCTTTCGCTGGAGCATTCGCTAAACTCGCGGACGAGCCTTGGCGGCACCGCGCCCGTGCGCGTGCGCGAGCAGATCGCGTTCTGGCAGGAGAGACTGAAATGATCCTTCGCATTCTCCTCGTCATCGGCCTTGCCATCGCCGTTCCGGCCTGCGGCACCAAGAGCGATCTTCTGACGCCTTCCGGCAAGGAAACGCCAAAGGGCCAGAAGGATCCGTCGCGGCCGCCGCAGCCCATCGGACGATGAACCATTTTGAATACAGGCACGGGCGGCTCTTCGCCGAAGACGTCGATCTGACCGCGCTGGCGGAAAAGATCGGCACGCCGTTCTATTGCTATTCCAGCGCCACGCTGGAGCGGCACTATCGCGTCTTCGCCGACGCCTTTCCGAAAGGCACGCTGATCGCCTATTCGGTGAAGGCGAACGGCAATCTCGGTGTGTTGCGCACGCTCGCACAGCTTGGCGCGGGTGCGGATGTCGTGTCCGGCGGCGAACTGAAGAAGGCGCTGAAGGCCGGAATTCTCGCGAATAAAATCGTGTTCTCCGGCGTCGGCAAATTGCCCGCCGAAATGAAGCTCGGCCTCGAAGCCGGCATTCACCAGTTCAATGTCGAGAGCGAGCCGGAGCTTCACGCGCTGAACCAGGTGGCGAAGTCCCTCGGCAAGCGCGCGCCGGTCACCATCCGTATCAATCCGGATGTCGATGCGAAGACGCACGCCAAGATCACCACCGGCACGTCCGAAAACAAGTTCGGCATTCCGTGGTCCAGAGCGCGCGAGGCCTACAGGCTGGCCGCATCGCTGCCGTCGCTGCAGATCGTCGGCGTCGACATGCATATCGGCAGCCAGATCACCGAGCTTTCGCCGTTCGAGGCGGCTTTCGCGCGCGTCGCCGACCTGGTGAAGACATTGCGCGCCGATGGTCATTCCATCCAGCGCATCGATCTGGGCGGCGGACTGGGTGTGCCTTATGCGCCGACCGATCCTGCGCCGCCGGCCCCGGAGCTTTACGGCGCGGCCGTCTCGCGCGCCATCGCCGACCTGAATTGTGAACTCATCCTGGAACCCGGGCGCCTGATCGCCGCCAACGCCGGCGTGCTCGTCAGCCGCGTAACCTTTGTGAAAGAGGGTGAGGCTAAAAAATTCCTCATCCTCGATGCTGGCATGAACGATCTCATCCGCCCCGCCATGTACGACGCCCATCACGAGATCGTGTCCGTGCGCGAGGCCGCGAACGCCGCCGTTTACGATGTGGTGGGGCCGGTGTGTGAATCTTCCGATCTTTTTGGGTCGAACCGGCATTTACCGGAACTCAAGGAGGGCGATCTGGTGGCCATTCTCACCGCCGGCGCCTATGGCGCGGTGATGGCTTCGGCTTACAATGCGCGGCCGCCCGCCGCCGAGGTCCTGGTGAAGGGCGATCAATGGGCCGTGGTGCGCCCCAGAATGAGCGATGACGAACTTATCGGACTTGATCGCATCCCCGGATGGCTCGAGCCTCAGGCGTGAGGCCCGTCACGCCGAAGCGTTCATCCGCCGCGCGCGGCTCACGCTCTGGTGGGAGCGGGTGTGGCCGGCGCTCTGGCCCGCGAGCGCAATCGCCGGCGTGTTCGTCGCGGCGGGCCTGTTCAATCTGTTCGCCCATATGCCGTGGTGGATCCACACGCTGCTGCTGCTCGGGGCGGCGGCTGCGGCAGGCTATTACCTTCATCGCAACTTCCGGAATTTCCATGCACCGAGCTGGTATGAAGGCGCGCGCCGCGTGGAGTGCGACTCCACGCTGGAGCATCGCCCCATCACCGAGCATCACGACGTCATGGCGGCCGGCGCCGGCGATCCCTACGCCGAGGCATTGTGGAAAGCCCATATCCGCGCGCTGCTGTCGCGGATCGGAAACCTGCGCGTCTCCCTGCCGTCTCCGCAGCTGGCGAAGCATGATCCCTATGCCATCCGCTTTCTTGTCCTGTTGCTCCTGATCGGCGGCGCGATCGTCGCCGGATCGGACTGGAAGGATCGTCTCATTTTCGCGCTCTCGCCGGATGCGGGCTCGGGCACGGCATCGGCCACGGTGGATGCCTGGATCAATCCGCCCGCCTATACCGGGTTGCCGCCGATCTATCTGAAGCCGGGCACGATGACCGGTGCGCCGATCCGCGTGCCGGTGAATTCCGAGCTCGTGGTGCGCGTGCACCGCTCCAGCGTGTCGCCGGAGATCGTGCTCTCGCCGACGCATGACAGGAGGCCCAAGGTCTCTGCGACGGACGACGAATATGCCGCAAATGCCATCCTGCGCGCCGACGAGAGCATTTTCGTGCGCGCGGGCGGCCGCGCGCTGGGAAGCTGGCGCACGCAGATCGTTCCCGACGAGGGCCCGCACATCGTCTTCTCGCAGCCGCCCTCCACCACCGAACATGATGCGGTGAAACTGAGCTTTGCCGCGGCCGACGACTACGGCGTGGTATCGGTGCGCGCACTCATCAAGCCGCTCAAGGGAACGCGCGTGCTGGCCATCGACCTGCCGCTCGATGTATCGGCCAAGACCGTCAAGCAGACCGTCTATCGCGACCTCACCGAGAATCCGCTGGCGGGGCTGGACGTCACCATCACGCTGGAAGCCAAAGACGGCGCCGGGCAGATCGCGCGCAGCAAGCCGATGCCCTTCACCCTGCCCGCGCGCATCTTCACCAATCCGCTGGCGCGGGCGCTGGTCGAGCAGAGGCAGCATCTGTTCGCGAAGACGCCGCATGCCAAGCCTGTGACGCTCGCCACGCTCAATGCACTCACCATTGCGCCGGACAAATTCTACTCCGACCAGACGAAGCTCTATCTCATCCTGCGCTCGACCTACTGGATGCTGCACGAAGCGCATAGCGAGCAGGATATCGCGCGCGTCCAGGACATCCTGTGGCAAACCGCGATGTCGCTGGAAGGAAACGGCGCGGCCAATGCCGCCGCCGAATTGCGCCGCACGGCCGAAGCGCTGGCGCAGGCAATGCAACAGAGCGCGCCGCAAAGCGTGATCGACGCATTGATGCAGCGCTACCAGCAGGCGCTCGCGCGCTATCTGCAGGCCATGGCGAAGAACGCGCAGGCCTCGAACGGCGCGCCGCCGCCGCCCGGCACGAAAGTCATCACGCCGGACGACATCGAGAAGATGATGAAGCTCATCCAGCAGCTGGCGCAAAGCGGATCGCGCGATGCGGCGGCGAAGATGCTGGCGATGCTGCAAAGCCTGCTCGAGAACCTGCAGATGTCGGGCAGCTCCGGCGGAAGCGGCGGCGGCCAGGGCGACAAGGCACTGTCCGACGCCATCCAGGGCCTCTCCGATCTCATGGGCCGGCAGCGGCAGCTGATGGACAAGACCTATCGCGAAGGCCAGGACGCGGGCGATCCGAAAGACGGCGGCGCGAAAGGCCTTTCGCAACAGCAGGGCAAGCTGCGCGACGACCTGAACGCGCTGCTCAAGGGTCTTGGCGGCAAGGGCGCGCCGGCGGCGAAGAATTTCGGCGAAGCCGGCAAGGACATGGGCCAGGCGCAGGGCCAGCTCGGCGGCAAGGATTTCGACAATGCCGGCAAGTCCGAGCAGCAGGCATTGGATGCGATGCGCAAGGGCACCGCTGCGCTGGCGCAGGCGCTGATGCAGGAGAGCGGCCAGGGCATGAAGCCCGGACAGAACAGCGAGAATGAGGATCCGCTCGGCCGCGAGAACGGCGCGCAGGGCTCGATGAATGGCGGCAAGGTGCCCGACAAGGATTCGCTGGCGCGCGCGCGCGCGATCCTGCAGGAGCTGCGCAAGCGCGCGGGCGAAACCGGTCGCTCGAAGGAAGAGCTCGACTATCTGGACAGGCTGCTTAAGGAGTTTTGAGCCTATCGCCTCCCCCTTGTGGGGAGGCCGACAAAATTCGAAG
Organism: Rhizomicrobium sp.; assembly: GCA_035465595.1. GTDB lineage: Bacteria > Pseudomonadota > Alphaproteobacteria > Micropepsales > Micropepsaceae > Rhizomicrobium. Next base: position 19,539 of record DATIVW010000029.1, read on the forward strand.
CGCAGCGAAGAATTTTTCGGGGGGGGGATTTTCGCGCCGCTTCACGCCCCCACCCGAAAAAGCTTCGCTTTTTCGACCTCCCCACAAGGGGGAGGTGATTCAGTCGATGGCAGCTATATAGGGCAGCCCGCGCTCCGCGCCCGCGTCGTCCATGCCATAGCCGATCAGGAATCCATGGCTGCCCGCGAAGAGCGCGTGATCGGCTTTCACAACGGCATCGCCGCGCAGCTTGTCTACCGCAACCGCAGTGATGATCGCGGCGGCTTCAGCCTGCGAGAGAAGCTCTTTGGCCTTCGCGAGCGTGTGGCCGCCATCGAGCACACCGTCGATCAGGAGCACGGTCCTGGCGTGGATCTTTTCGGTCGGCCCGACGAGAACCGAAATCTCGCCGCCGGTGCGGTTGTCCGCGTAGGAGCGCAGCCAAAGGAATTCGATCGGCAGCGACAGGCCTTCGCGCGCCAGAGCGCGCAGGAGATCGGCGGCGAAGACGAAGGCGCCGGCCAATATCGCCACGGCGAAATCCGGCTTCAGCGGCGCAGTTGCAATCTCGCGCGCCACGCTCTTCAGGCGCGCGCGAATGTCGGCTTCACTGTGCAGGAGCTTGTGCGCGGTCACTCCGACCCGTCCGCGAAATGCATCTCCACATGCCGCGTGGCCGATGGCGGGTTGGAAAGGCGCGTGCGGAAGTTTACCGACTGGCCCGGCGCGAGCGGGCCGCTCGACGGCGCGAAGCTCCAGTCGTAGATCGCGTGCCTGTTCTCGTCGCTCAAGGTCACGCGCAGCGGCGGCACGTCGAGCTTCTTGCGCGAGACGTTCACCAGCTTGCCGGTGATGACAAGAACGGGCTGGCCGTCCTCGGTCTGGTTCATGTGCTGCACGTCGGTGAAATCGAGCCCGCGATTGTTCACCGCCATGCCGAACTTCGAAAACAGCGAGGCCGATTGCGGCCAGATCGTCACGATCTGCGTCCGGTAGTTTGCCGCCGAGAAGCCGATCACCAGCACGACTGCGACGAGCGCCGCCCATCCGAGCACGACCGCCACGCCGCCCGCGCCGCGCCTGACGGGCTTCGCGACCGCGGCAGGTTCTTCTTCCTCCACGATATCGTGGCGATCTTCGTCCGCCTCCGCCGGCGTGCGCCATGCGGGCTCGGGCTCAGGTTCGGGCGCCGGCTCTTCGTGCACCTCAGGGGCGGGCGGCGGATTGAAAATGGCCTCTTCGATCTCCGCCTGGTCGGCGTCGGGCAGCTGGTGCCACGTATGGCCGCACTTCTTGCAGCGGACCTTGCGGCCCTCGGCAGGGAATTTCGACCCGTCCACTTCGTAACGGGCGGCGCAGCTGGGACAGACCAGAATCATGGGGTGCTTATAACCATTCGGCCAAAAAATAGGTTTAACGCAAAGGCCCGGGCAAGCGATGGTAAGGCCTGATTCCCGCCTTTATGGTCCGGCCCCATGATCCGCTTCGAAAATGTCGGCATGCGCTATGGGCCGGGCCCGGAAGTGCTGCGGGACGTCACTTTCCAGCTTGAGCCGGGCACCTTCACCTTCCTCACGGGGCCATCGGGCGCGGGCAAATCGACGCTGCTCAAGCTGATGTTCCTGGCCGAGCCGCCGAGCCGCGGGCTGATCACGCTTTTCGGAACCGACCTCGCCACGGCCCGCCGGTCCGCATTCCCGGCATTGCGGCGGCGTATCGGCGTGGTGTTCCAGGATTTCCGCCTGCTCGCCCATCTGTCGGCGTTCGACAATGTGGCGCTGCCGCTACGCCTCGCCGGACGCAAGCCCGACGACTACACCCATGACGTCGAAGAGCTGCTCAACTGGGTGGGACTTGGCGACCGGATGAACGCAAGGCCGCCGACCTTGTCGGGCGGCGAGCAGCAGCGCGTCGCCATCGCGCGCGCGGTGGTGGGACAGCCGGACCTGCTTCTGGCCGACGAGCCGACGGGCAATGTCGATCCGGAAATCGCGCAGCGGCTGATCCGCCTCTTCGGCGAACTCAACCGGCTCGGCACCACCGTCCTCATCGCCACCCATGACCGCGGCCTGATCGAGCGCGCGCGCTCGCGCGAAATGCGGCTCGTCGATGGACGCCTCGTCGAATTGAGGCGCGGATGAACGAGAAACAGCGCGTGCGCGGACGCATCCTGCCGCGCGAGAAGGGCGCAGCCCCGCTCGACGTCGTGATCGGCGTGATGGCATTCCTGGCGGCGCTGGCGCTGGGCGCATCCATGCTGGCCGACCGGCAGGCGGAAAGCTGGCGCGAAGGACTGGCCGGGCGCCTCACCGTGCAGATCCTGATGCCCGACCATCCGACGGCGGTGCGCAACATGGACAGCGAAACGCAAGCAGCGCTGGAGATTTTGCGCGGCACGCCGGGCATTCTCACCATCACGCCGATGTCCGACGCCGATGCGAGCAAGCTGGTCGAGCCGTGGCTGGGCGCGGATGCGATGGTGAAGGACCTGCCCCTGCCCCGGCTGATCGACGCAACGATCGAGCCCGGCGCGCATGTCGACTTCGCGGAACTGGAAGCGCGGCTGAAAACCGTCGCGCCCGATTCCAACGTGGACGATCACACGCGCTGGATATCGCGGCTGCAGACTCTCGCCGATACCATCATCTATGCGGCCTATGCGATCCTGGCGCTCATCGCGGTGGCGACGGCCGCGGCGGTTTCCTTCGCCACGCGCGCGGGCCTCGAAGCGCATCACGACATCGTCGCGCTGCTGCACCAGATGGGCGCGCATTCCGGCTTCATCGCGCGCGCCTTCGAATGGCATTACCTGATCTCGACACTGGCGGCATCAGCGGTGGGCGCGGGGCTTGCCGGCGTCACGTTCCTGCTGGCGGGCGGGCTGGAATTCGCCGGCGTGGAAGCGGTCCCATTTCTGCCGCCATTGGGGCTTAATCCGCGGGAATTGATCTGGCTTCTGGCCGTGCCGGTGGTTTCCGGCCTGATCGCTTGGGCGACCGCGCGGCTTTCGGTTCTGGCGGCGTTGCGCGAGATCTATTGAATTGGCCGCCGATATTTTCTTGGGCGGCCGCATGGTCCAATCTGCACCCGAGGAGCGGCGGGCATAGATGGAAAGTTCCGGGCACTGGCTGGTGAAACTGGGTGTGGCGCTTCTGGTCGCCTACACGCTGGGCTTCATCCTGTTCGCCATGACCTTGCCGCGCGCGCCTGCCAGGCTTCCGCATGCCGACGGCATCGTTGCGCTCACGGGCGGCGGCGCGCGGCTCGACGCCGCCGACAGGCTCCTGGAGAGCGATGCCGCACAGCGGCTTCTCATCAGCGGCGTCAATCCCGGCACGACCAAGACCGAGCTGAAAGCCATCGCGCATGGCGGGCGGCGCTTCGACTGCTGCGCCGATCTGGGCTTTCGCGCCGAGGACACGCATGGCAATGCCGACGAGGCGACGGCATGGGTGCGCCGACACGGCTACAACAGCATTATCGTCGTGACCGCGAACTATCACATGCGCCGCAGCCTCAATGAATTCGCGGCCGACATGCCGGGCGTGCGGCTGGTCGCCTATCCCGTCGACCCGCAGGGCCTTGACCTGGACGGCTGGTGGCGCGATCCGCGCGCGCTGCATCTGTTGCACAACGAATATGCGAAATATCTCGCCAGCTTCGTCATCACCCGTTTCACCCATAGCGCCTGAGAGGCCATGGTCTTCCTGCGATCCTGCATCTTCTTCCTGTGGTTCGCGCTGACCTCGGCTGCGATCGCGATCGGCGGCGTGTGGGTGCTGCTTCTGCCGCGGCGCGCCACGGAGATCCTGTCCAACAC
>DATIVW010000030.1:0-1691 GCA_035465595.1 Rhizomicrobium sp.
CAATCGGGTCTTCATCGAAGTTTCCGGCAAGGTCCAGCTCACGCCCATTCGCTTCCGCGACAACGCGCAGTTGATGAACATCTGCCAGCGCATCGTGAGCCAGGTCGGCCGCCGCGTGGACGAAAGCTCGCCGATTTGCGATGCGCGCCTGCTCGACGGCTCCCGCGTTAACGTCATTGCACCGCCGCTTGCGCTCGATGGTCCGACGCTCACCATTCGTAAGTTCCGCAAGGACAAGCTGACACTGGAAGATCTCACGCGCTTCGGCTCGATTTCGCCGGCCGGCGCGCGCGTTCTCGGAGTCATCGGCCGCTCGCGCTGTAACGTTCTGATCTCCGGCGGTACCGGTTCGGGCAAGACCACTCTTCTCAACTGTATGACCGCTTACATCGACGTCGATGAACGCATCATCACCTGCGAAGACGCGGCCGAACTTCAATTGCAGCAACCGCATGTCGTGCGACTGGAAACCCGCCCGCCCAACCTCGAAGGGCAGGGCCAGATCACCATGCGCGACCTCGTCCGAAACTGCCTGCGTATGCGTCCCGAACGCATCATCGTGGGCGAAGTGCGCGGACCCGAGGCATTCGACCTGCTGCAGGCGATGAACACCGGCCATGACGGCTCGATGGGCACGCTCCACGCCAACAGCCCGCGTGAAGCGATGTCGCGTCTTGAATCCATGATCACGATGGGCGGCTTCTCGCTTCCCACCAAGACCATCCGCGAGATGGTCGTCGCGTCGATCGATGTCATCATCCAGGCCGAGCGCATTCGCGATGGTTCGCGCCGTATCACCAAGATCACGGAAGTGGTGGGCACCGAGGGTGATGTCGTCATCACCCAAGACCTCATGACTTACGAGATCGAAGGCGAAGACGAGACGGGCCGCATCAAGGGCAAGCATGTCGGGACCGGCATCGTGCGCCCGTCCTTCTGGGAGCGCGCCCGCTACTACAATCTCGACCGCGAGCTTGCCGAAGCGCTAGACGCGCTGCAGCAGTGAGGATCGCCCGATGATCCTTGTCCTGACCGTGATGTTCGCAGTGCTGGCGCTGGGCGGCGCGGGTCTCGCATTTGCGGGCAACTCCGGCGCATCAAAAAAAAGGCTGGCCTCGGTTTCCGGCAGCCCGGCCGCGATAGCCACGGGCCGCAGTGCGCCCGACAACGCGCAGCGCCGCAAGAATGTGACCGCGCTGCTCAAGGATCTCGAAAAACAGCAGACGGAACAGAAAAAGCGCGTGACCTTGCGCCGGCGACTGGAATGGGCCGGCCTGGACATCGAGCCGCGGAGCTATTGGATGCTCTCGGGCACCGCCGCGCTGATCGCCGTGGCGATTTGTCTGTTCACCCACCAATCCCTTCTCGCAACCCTTCTTGTCGCCGTTCCCGTCGGCGTCGGCTTGCCGCGCTGGATCCTCAGCTTCCTCAAGGGCCGGCGCGAAAAGGCCTTCACCGCCGAGTTCGCCAATGCCATCGACGTGATCGTGCGCAGCGTGAAATCCGGTCTGCCAACCAATGAGGCCCTGAAGATCGTTGCCCGCGAAATCCCCGATCCGGTGGGAGCCGAATTCAACAAGCTGACGGAAGGCCTGAAGGTCGGCGTGACGCTGGATCAGGGCCTGAAGAAGATGTTCGAGAACATGCCGACGGCGGAAGTCAGTTTCTTCGGCATCGTGATGACGATCCAG
>DATIVW010000031.1:0-11770 GCA_035465595.1 Rhizomicrobium sp.
GCGGCAGCGCTGCTGCGCCTGCTCGGCGGCGAACACGGCCCGTTCCGCGACATCGTCCTGCTGAACGCGGCGGCGGCGCTGGTTGTCGCGGACAAGGTGAACAATCTGAAGGATGGCGCGTTGATGGCGGCAGATGCCATCGACAGCGGCGCGGCGCGCGATGTCCTTTCGCGCGTCGAAGCGTTGTCGCGGAAACAGGCCGCATGACCATCCTGGACGACATCGCCAGATACAAGCGCGCGGAGATCACGCAGGCGAAGGCGCGGCTGCCGCAGCTCGGCCTCGAGGAAACCGCCAAGGCGATGGACGCGCCGCGCGGCTTTCGTGCCGCACTGCTGAAGGCAAAAAAGGAAAACCGCTACGGCCTGATCGCGGAGATCAAGAAGGCCAGCCCGTCGAGGGGTCTTATCCGTGCCGATTTTGATCCGCCCTTGCTCGCCCGCGCGTATGAAGAAGGCGGCGCCGCGTGCCTCTCCGTGCTGACCGACACGCCATCGTTCCAGGGCGCACCGGACTTCCTGCGCCAGGCGCGTCTTGCCTCTCGCCTGCCCTGCCTGCGCAAGGACTTCATGTTCGAGCCCTACCAGGTTGTTGAAGCGCGCGCCTGGGGCGCGGACTGCATCCTCGTCATCATGGCCGCGGTCACGGATGCCGAGGCAAAGGCTCTCATCGATGAAGCCCACCGCTGGAAGATGGATGTTCTGGTGGAAGTACACGACCAGCCGGAGCTGGATCGTGCGCTGGCGCTGGGCGCGGACATGATCGGCATCAACAACCGCGACCTTCACACCTTCATCACCGACATCCTCGTTACCATCGAGCTGGCGCCGAAGATCCCGAAAGACGTTCTGGTCGTGGCCGAGAGCGGCCTGTCCGATCCCGAAGACCTCGGCCGCCTTGCGGAAGTCGGCGTCACCACCTTCCTGATCGGCGAAAGCCTGATGCGGCAGGCGGATGTCGCGGCGGCGACACGCGCGCTTCTGGGCGCTAAACTGCCCGCATGAACAGATTGACCCATCTGGACGAGGCCGGCGCAGCACGCATGGTCGACGTCTCGGACAAGGACACGACCGAGCGGCAGGCCGCCGCCGAAGCGGTGATTGTTCTGTCCGCGGAAGCCTATGAAGCGGCCATCGCAGGCAGCGGCCCGAAAGGCGACGTTCTGGCCGCCGCGCGCATTGCCGGCATCATGGCGGCCAAGAAGACCTCCGATCTCATTCCGCTGTGCCATCCCATCGCCATCACCAAGGCCGGTGTGGATTTCGAGCCGCTGGCGGAACGTCATGCGGTGCGCATCCTCGCCACGGTGAAGACATTGGGGCAGACAGGCGTGGAGATGGAAGCGTTGACGGCGGCCAGCGTCGCGGCGCTGACGATCTACGACATGATCAAGGCGGTGGACCGCAGCGCGTCGATCGAGACCGTGCGTCTCGTCTCAAAGTCCGGCGGCAAGAGCGGCAGCTATTTCGCCTCGACCGGAAAAAACGCGCCGCCGAAGCTGAACACGCCGCGAAAATCCGAAACGCTGATGAACGAAGTAGCCGCGCCGCGCAATCGCGACGCCAATGCCGCGCGAGAGGCGTTCCGCGCGTTCATGACCGCCAACCGGCTGCGCGCCACCGAATGGGCGAAGCAGGCCGGCGTGCCGGTTTCGCAGATTTACGCCTATCTCACCGGCAAGGCGCGTGCGCTGTCGCCGGAGACGGCCAGGAAGCTTGCCAGCGCCGCGCGGGTCCGCGAAGAGGACATGTTTCGATGATTTCGGTCGCAGAGGCCGAAGCGCGCATCGTCGCCGCGCTGCATCCGACGAACGCCGACTCAGTTTCGATTGCCGATGCCGCCGGGCGGGTTCTGGCCGCAGATGCCATCGCCAAATACGACCAGCCGCCCGCGCCCGTATCCGCGATGGACGGCTATGCCGTTCGTGCCCCCGATGCGGCGAGCGTGCCCGTCACGCTTCGTGTCATCGGATCGGCGCCTGCAGGACACCCATTTTCTGGGGCGGTGAGCGCGGGAGAGGCTGTGCGCATCTTCACCGGCGGCGTGGTGCCGCAAGGCGCGGACAGCATCGTCATCCAGGAAAACGCCGAAGCGTCCGGCGATCGCGTCACCGTTAAAATCGCTGCCAAGCCCGGACAGCATGTTCGCAAGGCCGGGCTGGATTTCACGAAAGGCGATGTTCTTGCGGCCGCCGGACGTCGGCTCACCGCGCGCGATGTCTCGTTGCTTGCAGCCGGCGATGTCGCGCGTGTTTCGGTTCGCCGCAAACCGGCCATCGCATTCGCCGCGACGGGGGACGAACTCTCCAGGCCCGGCGAACCGCGCAAGGGGGGCGGCATCGTCGCGTCATCCGGCTATGGCATCGCCGCAATGATCGAGCGCTGGGGCGGCACGCCGCGAGACCTCGGCATTCTACCTGACACGGTCGAAGCGGTTTCGAAGATCGCCGTGTCGGCGAAGGATGCGGATCTGATCGTCACGCTGGGCGGTGCTTCGGTGGGCGATCATGATCTCATCCAGAAAGCGCTGGGGCCCGAAGGCTTCACGCTGGATTTCTGGAAGATCGCCATGCGGCCGGGAAAGCCCTTGATCTTCGGCAAGCTCGGCGCGACACCGCTGCTCGGGTTGCCGGGAAACCCTGTGTCGTCGCTGGTCTGCGCGCTTCTGTTCCTGAGACCGGCCATCGCAGCGATGCTGGGAACCGATGCAGGAGCGGAGCTGCATACCGCAAAACTCCTGCGCAATTTGCCCGCCAATGAGCAGCGGCAGGATTACCTTCGCGCCCGTGCGACTCTTCGCAACGGCGAGCTGTGCGTTGAAAGTTTCGACATCCAGGATTCCTCGATGCTGAGCACGCTCGCGAGATCGGACGCCCTCATCGTGCGCGCGCCGAACGCACCCGCGGCCAATGCGGGTGAGCCTGTCCAGGTTCTTTTGCTCGAATAGCGTGAGGGCGGGACACCTTTCGGCGCCCGCCCTCGCATTTTCCCAAGCCCGTTCGATCAGAACGTGACCCAGATGCCGTTGCGCCAATAGCCGCGGCCATCATGCTCGCGCCAGCGATAGTGGTGATGGTGGTGGCGCCAGCGCCAGTTGTCATCGTGAATGACGATGCCGAAGCCTGTCGGATAGCTGTAACGCTCATGGGTATGCCAGCAGTCGCCGCGATCGTTGCACACGACATAGGCCGAAGCCGTCGTCGCCGAGATCGCCAAAGCGCCCGCGCCAACGAGTGCCGCTGTTAATGTCCTGCCGAATTTCGTCATGCTTCCTACTCCTGCTGGCCGCTTCTCAGGACGGCCTGGAAGCCCCTCATCCGGCATAAAACGAGGTTCCGGTGGCGGCCGTTCCCGAAGAAACCTCTGGCAAAAGTGGGGATTGACCCCCTTCTGGAACTAAAGTAGAACGATTCTCCGTGTTTCGGATTTGTTCGACCCTGATTCGTGGGGCCGCTCCGGATAACGGGAGAAAACGAGATCATGCTCACGCGCAAACAATACGAACTTCTGATGTTCATCCATGAACGGGTGCGCGAGACCGGCATTCCGCCGTCCTTCGACGAAATGAAGGACGCGCTGGACCTGAAATCCAAGTCCGGCATCCACCGGCTGATCACGGCCCTCGAAGAGCGCGGTTTCCTGCGCCGCATGGAGAAGCGGGCCCGCGCGCTGGAAGTCATGAAGCTGCCGGAGAACGTGGCGGAGACGCAGCGTCCGGCGACGACCCGCAGCCAGGCCCAGCGGCTGGTGCATCCTGCCCGGCGCGGTGGCGACAACCGCATCTCGGCCGATGCCCGCAGCGCCGGCACGCCGCGCCGCGCCAGCGAAGGCGGCGAGAGCTCGGTCACGGTTCCGGTGCTGGGCCGGATCGCGGCCGGCACGCCGATCGAAGCGATCCAGAACAAGGTCGCGGAAGTTCCCGTGCCCGGCGGCATGATCGGCCGCGGTGAGCATTACGCGCTGGAAGTCACCGGCGACTCCATGATCAACGCCGGCATCCTCGATGGCGACACCGTCATCATCCAGGAGGCCGACAATGCGAACACCGGCGAGATCGTCGTGGCGCTCGTGGATAACGAGGAAGCGACGTTGAAGCGCCTGCGCCGCCGCGGGGATTCCATCGCGCTGGAAGCGGCGAACCCGGCCTATGAGACGCGCCTTTATGGCTCCGATCGCGTGAAGGTCCAGGGCAAGCTTGTCGGATTGATCCGGCGCTACTGAGTCCGGGTACCGGGGCGCGGCCAGACGTTCCATGGCCGCGCGCCGCGAACCTCGCGGACGTTTTCCACGCGCATCGGCTTGGCGAACCACACCGCATAAGCGCCGTTGCGCGCGACATCGAAGCGGTCGATGACAAGTTGCGGCCCGGCGCAAAAACCGCGCGCCGGCACCGCGCTGATGACGATATCGGCCGCTCTGCAATCATCCTGCAATGCCATCGCGCGCGATGCGGCGGCGATAATCTTGCCTCCCACCGCTTTCGCGACGCATCCTTCCGCATCGCAGCGCACGCCGTCCCTTGGCGTCGCGATGGCCGCGCTGTAGTCGCGGTCGTCGCCGTCGCGCTTCAGCCATTCCGCTGCGGAGAACTTGTCGGCAGGTGGGCGCAAGAGGCGCAGCGCGCCGTCGGCGCCGCGAATGGCGACCGTCGTCCCATCACGCGCGATCAGCAGATCCGGCTGCTGAACCAGGAAGGCGGCGATCGCTCCCATGAGCAGCGGCGCAAGCCCCAGCCAGCGCCAACGTGTCCGCCAGATCGCGATCCACAAGCCGCCGAACGACATCAGTGCAATCGCGCTCACCGGCCAGGCAGCGGTGATGGAAACCGCCCCCGGCAAAGCGGACACCCAGCGGCCCACGGCCAGCATTGCCTCGATGCCCCAGCCCATGATGACGAGGGGAACCCGGTCCAGCCCGAACGGCATCAGCAGCACCGCCAGTGCCGCGGCGGGCATCGTGACGAAGCCCATGATCGGCATGGCGAGCAGATTGCCGAGCACCGCGTAATGCGTCGCCCGGTCGAAATGGAACGCGGCGAACGGCGCGGTCGCGACAGATCCCACGAAGCTGGTGATGGCAATGCCCCGCAGGTACCGGCGGACTCCCGGCAGCGGCCAGAAATGACTTTCCGCCGTTTCAAGCGACCGCTCCCATTCGGCGACCGCCACAAGGGACACCACCGCCGCAAAGGACATCTGGAAGCCGGGCTCGACGATGCTTTCCGGCCGCAGCAGCAAGACGACGGCCGCTGCCATCGCCACCGAGCGCATCGACAATGCCGGCCGGTCGAAGAGGATCGCCAGCAGCATGAAGGCGAGCATTACATAAGCGCGCGTGGCGGGGACCGCGCCACCGCTGATGACGAGATAGAAGGTTGCGCCGGCCAGCGCGGCAACCGCCGCCCATTTCTTGATCGGCCACACGAGCGCGATGGACGGAAACAGTGCGAGGAATGCGCGCACGACCCAGAACAGTCCCAGCCCCACCAGCGCCATGTGCAAGCCGGCGATGGCAAGGACATGCGCGAGCCCCGCGTCGCGCAATGCCGATTCATCGTCGGTCGAGATCGCGCCGCGATCTCCGGTGATCAGGGCGGCTGCGATGCCGCCGGTGCTGCCAGAAAGGACATCATGGATGTGCTGGGTCATGCGCCAGCGCAGGAACGCGATATGATCGGCGGCGCGGTCGCTCCAGCCCTCCGCATGGCGTGCAATCAGCAGCGGCTTGCCGAACGAGAACCCTACCGCGCCGATCCGCATGAAATAGGCGGCCCGTCCGAAGTCGTAATCACCGGGCGATGCTGGCGACGGTGGCGGCATGAGGACGGCGTCGATGGAGATCATGTCGCCGGGCTTCAGGTCTTCCGCGCCGTTGCGCACGGACACGCGAACCCGCGCTGGCATGAGTCGCATGTGACCGATACGCCGCGGCGTCAGTACCAGGCGAATTCCCTTGCCGTGAAGCTGCGCGGTGTCGATGGCGCCTTCGATCGTCACCGGGCCGATGCGATGACGGAGCACCGGCGCCGCGACGTGATCGGTGCGCAATTTTGCAACGGAAAATCCGATGCCGAACGCGGCTATCAGGCCAAGGCCAAGCCTCGCCGCAACGCCAGCGCCGGTGACGGCTACCACGGCCGTCAACATCCCTGCGGCCAGGAACGGCAATGCCCAACCGGCGGGTGGCTCGAACGGCAGGGCAAAATAGGCGGCAATCCCGGCGCCCAGCGCAACCGGGAACCAAAGCGCGCAGCGCTCGGCCTCTGCGGCCAGGATCCGCGGCAACGCACTGAGCGCACGGGCCCACGCGGCGGGCCGGAAAAATGCCAGCGCCGTACGCGCTTTCCAGGACGGAAACGGAGCTACCCCCACGGAACCTTGTTTGCTAGAAGCCTCGCGTCACAACAGCCGAAAACGCCGGCCGGCCCCCGAAAGCCATTTCATCATGCCTGAAAACAAGAAACCCGTCCTCCGCTTTGCGCCCTCGCCCACCGGTTTTCTTCACATCGGGGGCGCCAGGACCGCCTTGTTCAACTGGCTCTTTGCCCGCCACACCGGCGGAACCTTTCTGCTGCGCATCGAAGACACCGACCGCGAACGTTCCACGCCCGAAGCTGTCGCCGCCATCCTGAACGGATTGGAATGGATGGGACTGAACTGGGACGGACAGACCGTCTACCAGTTCGCCCGCGCCGGGCGGCATCGCGAAGTTGCCGAACAATTGCTCGCGGAGGGTAAAGCCTATCGCTGCTACGCGACCGCGGACGAATTGAACGAGATGCGCGAAGCGCAGCGCGCGGCCGGCAAGCCCATCCGCTACGACGGCCGCTGGCGCGACCGCGCGCCCGGCCCCGAGCAGGACGGCGCGCCGTACGTCATCCGCCTTCGCGCGCCGCAGACCGGCGAAACCGTCGTCCACGACCTCATCCAGGGCGACGTGACCTTCGCGAACGAAAACCTCGACGACATGATTCTGCTGCGCTCGGACGGCACGCCAACCTACATGCTGGCGGTGGTCGTGGACGACTACGATATGGGCGTCTCGCACGTAATCCGCGGCGATGATCATCTCAACAATGCCGCGCGCCAACTGCAGATCATCCAGGCGATGGGCTGGCCGGAGCCGGTCTATGGCCACCTGCCGCTCATCCACGGACCGGACGGCGCCAAACTGTCCAAGCGCCATGGAGCGCTGGCGGTGGAAGCCTATCGCGACATGGGCTATCTGCCCGAGACGATGCGCAACTACCTGCTGCGCCTCGGCTGGAGCCACGGCAATGACGAGATCATCTCCACCGAACAGGCCATAGAATGGTTCAATCTCGAGAGCATCGGCCGAAGCCCGTCGCGCATGGATTACAAGAAGCTCGACAACCTGAACGGTCACTACATCCGCATCGCCGAAGACCAGCGCCTCGCTGAGGACGTTACCAAGCTGCTCGCCAATCGCGAGCCGCCGGTGATCCTCGACGGCAAGGCATGGGCGCGCCTGATGGAAGCGATGCCGGGCCTGAAAGAGCGCGCCAAGACGCTGGTCGAACTCGCTCAGTCTGCGGAATTTCTGTACACGGACGGGCCGCGCACGCTCGACGATGCGGCGGCCAAGCTGCTGACGCCGGACGCGCGCAAGGCGCTCACGGAATTGCGCAACATCTTCAAGCACGCGCCGGAATGGTCGGCGCCCGCGCTGGAAGAGAAGGCGCGCGCCTTCGCCGGGCAGCACGGCCTGAAGCTTGGGCAGGTCGCCCAGCCGCTCCGCGCGGCGCTCACCGGCAAGGCGAGTTCGCCGCCGATCTTCGATGTGCTTGCGGTGCTGGGACGCGAAGAGGCCCTGTTAAGGCTGGGGGCTTGGGCGGCATGAAATCGGCGCAAAACTGGGGCTTTGTGCGCCGGGAGGTGGTGACGTGGTTAAACTTCACGGTCTATAATTGTTGCAGTGCAAGATAAGCGGTTTCGCCGCTTGAGAAGGAATTTCCCATGAGAGAGAGCAAGGCCAAGCCTGCGGGCTCCGCGACGCTGACCTACGACAACAAGAAGTACGAATTCCCCATCTATTCCGGCAGCGAAGGCCCGAACGTCCTCGACATCCGCAAGCTTTATGGCGAAGCGGATATCTTCACTTACGATCCGGGCTTCACCTCCACCGCCAGCTGCGAGAGCGACATCACCTTCATCGACGGCGACAAAGGGATCCTGCTTTATCGCGGATATTCCATCGACCAGCTCGCGGAACATTCCAGCTTCCTGGAAGTCTGTTACCTCCTCCTGCACGGCGAACTTCCGAGCAAGAAGCAGATGGCCGATTTCAGCCGGTCCATCACCATGCACACGATGGTACATGACCAGATGTCGACCTTCTATCGCGGCTTCCGCCGCGACGCGCACCCGATGGCCATCATGTGCGGCGTGGTCGGTGCGCTGTCGGCATTCTACCACGACTCGACCGACATCAACGATCCGCGCCAGCGCGAGATCGCGAGCCATCGGCTGATCGCGAAAATGCCGACGATCGCAGCCATGGCGTTCAAGTATTCGGTCGGCCAACCCTTCGTGTATCCGCTCAACAACCTTGGATACACGGAAAACTTCATGCGCATGACGTTCTCCGTGCCGGCCGAGGAATACAAGATCAATCCGATTCTCTCGAAGGCGCTGGACACGATCTTCATCCTGCACGCCGACCACGAGCAGAACGCCTCCACCTCGACCGTGCGCCTCGCCGGCTCGTCGGGCGCCAATCCTTTCGCCTGCATCGCCGCCGGCATCGCCTGCCTGTGGGGCCCGGCGCATGGCGGCGCCAATGAAGCAGCGCTGAAGATGCTGGAGGAGATCGGCACCGTCGATCGCATTCCGGAGTTCATCAAGCGTGCGAAAGACCCCAAGGACAATTTCCGCCTGATGGGCTTTGGCCACCGCGTCTACAAGAACTACGATCCTCGCGCCAAGGCGATGCAGATCCAGTGCCATAATGTGCTCAAGGAAGTCGGCCACGAAAACGACGAGCTTCTGAAAGTGGCAATGGAACTGGAGCGCATCGCGCTGCAGGACGAATACTTCGTCAGCAAGAAGCTCTACCCCAACATCGACTTCTATTCCGGCATCACGCTGCGGGCACTTGGCTTCCCGACCAGCATGTTCACCGCACTGTTCGCGCTTGCGCGCACGGTCGGCTGGATCGCCCAGTGGAAGGAGATGATCGAGGACCCGCACCAGAAGATCGGGCGTCCACGCCAGATCTACACCGGCGCCAAGCAGCGCGACTACGTTCCGCTATCCAAGCGCTAGGTCTTGCCCGCGAACGCGCCGCGCTTCTCCCACGCAAAAGCGAGAAGCGTGCGCGCCGCGCGCAAGGATGGCGCTTCCTCGCCCGCTCCCAGAAGGTGCATCGCTTCGTCGAGGCTGCGGATTTGCGCGGAGCGCACGGCCGCGTCCCGGAACAGGGGCAGCAGCGCATTCGCCAGGGCGTCGGGCGTGCAGCGGCTCTGGATGAATTCCGGCACGGCCTCGCGGTCCAGCAGGATGTTCACCAACGTGGCGAACTTTGCCGATATGAAGGGCCGTGCGAGCGCATAAGTGAGCCAGCCCAGCTTGTAGGCGGTGACCATCGGCGTGCCCGACAGCGCAACTTCGGTCGTGACGGTACCGGTTGCGGCCAGCGCGACGTCAGCGGCATCGAACGATGCGAACTTGTCGTCTGCGTTGTCGAGGATATGAAGCGGCACCGGCCAGCTTTCGGTGAGCGACCGCACCCTGGATTCCACGTTCGGCACCGTCGGCAATATGCACACCAGGCCCGGCAGCGACGTCGCCAGCTTCGCCACAGCCTCGCGGAAGACCGGAAGCAGCAGCGTCACCTCGCTCATGCGGCTGCCCGGCAGCAGCGCCAGAAGCGGCGCATCGAAGCCGATACCGAGCCGCGCGCGCAGGTCATCGCCGCCGTGCATCCGCGCCGCACGTTCGATCACCGGATGGCCAACGAAGGCGGCATGGATGCCGCGCCCTTCGAAGAACGAGACTTCGAACGGGAACAGCGCCAGCACCAGATCGAAATAGCGCGCCATCGCGCGCGCGCGGTATTGGCGCGACGCCCAGACCTGGGGGGCTACATAGTTCACTGTCGGTATCGTGGCATTGGCGCGCTTGACCCGCCGGGCGATGCGGTGCGTGAAGTCGGGGCTGTCGATGCAGACCAGCGCGTCTGGCTTCGTCGCCAGCGCATAGTCCGACGCCATACGGACACGATTGAGGATTTCGGGGATGCGCGGAACGACCTCCCGCAGGCCCATGACGGCCGTCGCGTCCAGCGGGAACAGACTCTTCAATCCTTGTTCGGCCATCGCGCTGCCGCCGACACCGACGATGCGTATCGTGTCCCCGCCGAGCGCACGAATCCCCTGCATGAGCTCGGCACCAAGCTGGTCGCCGGACGGCTCTCCGCATACCAGCATGATGGTGAGAGGACTGGTGAGCGTGCCGCTCGCGTTCATGGCGCAGCCGATGGGTCGAAAGCCATGACGAACAGGCCAAGACCGTCTGCGGCCTCCACGATCTTCGATCTGCGCATGAGCAGCGCGCCGCCGGCTTCCACCGCAATGCCCGCAAGGCCCGCAGCGGATGCGAGTTCAACCGTGCGCAAGCCGATCACCGGAAGATCGACGCGGCGTTCCTGCGCGGGCTTGGGTGCCTTCACGAGCACGCCACGGCGCTTCTGCGGCGTGCCGCGCAAATTCCTGGGCAATTGCGTCAGGCGTTCCAGCATCGCGTCGGTACCTTCGGCCGCTTCCACGGCCAGCACGAGGCCTTCGGCGACGGCGGCAGCCTGGCCGATGTCGAGTTCACCCATGCGGCGCACGACCTCGCGCGCCTGCGCGATGTCCGCCTGCGCCTGCGCGTCCGGCTTGTGCTTTCCGTAGACGCCGGCCGTGGCAATCAGGTCGGGCGCGGCCTCCGCCGTGCCGATCACGCGGAAGCCTTCCTTCTCGAAGATGCCGAGCATCGTGCGCATGAGCGCATCGTCGCCTTTCAGCGCTGCGGCCACAACCTTCGGAAGCGCCAGCGCTCCGCGCGCATCGAGCTTGAGATCGCTCCACTCGGGCCGCGAAACCCTGCCCGCAAAGGTCACGTCTTCGCAGTCATGCTTTTTCAGGAGGGAAAGGCTTTTTCCCAACTCGCCGATGCCGGCCGCTTCCCGCGGAAACCGGGACAGGCTTTCATCCGCGCCGGACAGTGCGAGGACAAACACATCGCGGCCCGCCTGGCGCACGCTCTCCGCGATCGCGACAGGGAGCTCGCCGCCGCCGGCGATGATGCCGAGCGTGGCCATGTCAGGCTTCGCCCTCTTCGTCTTCACCGCGGCGCCGGGCGGGGGTGATCGGACGCTTCGCATCCGCAAGGATGAACGCGATCACCTCTTCGACCTCGGCGAAGCCCTTCCATTTGGCGGATGCTTCGGCTTCGCGCGCGTTGTCCTGGATCGAGCCTCTGCCCTCCAGGAAGATCGCGCGATAGGCCGCACGCAGCGCATGAATGTTGGCGCGCGGAATATTGCGGCGGCGCAGGCCCACGAGGTTGAGCCCGCCTAGCCGCACATGCAGCCCGATCGCTATGCCGTAGGGGATGACGTCGGTGCTGATCCCGGAGAGACCACTGATGAAGGCATAGCGGCCGACGCGGCCGAACTGCTGGGCTGCGGCGAGACCACCCATGATGACTCCGTCGCCGACGTCGAAATGCCCGCCGAGCATGGCGCCGTTTGCCAGCGTCACGTTGTTG
>DATIVW010000032.1:0-2573 GCA_035465595.1 Rhizomicrobium sp.
CAGCATCGCGGAGTGCCAGAAGAAGCCCACGAGCGAGGCAATGATGATGCCGATCAGGCCCATGAACAGGAAGTGGCCGAAGCTCGTGAGATCGGACTTCGTCGTGTAGCCCCACAGGCTCATCGCGCCGAAGGTGGCGGCGGTGATGAAGAACACCTGCGCGATCGACGCGTAGGTGTAGACCACGAAGAGCGAGGCGAAGGTCACGCCGATCAGCGCGGCATAGCCCAGGAAGCTCGCCTGCGCCGCGCCGATGCTCATCTTGTTGATCCGGAAGCTGAGGAACATCACAAGGCCCAGCGAAGCGATCATCAGCACCCACATCAGGGGGCCGGTGAACAGCGTCACGCCGAAGCTCGTCAGCATCATGCCGCCGGGCAGGCGCGCCGCGGCCTGTGCCGGATTGTCCGTCACCGCGGCGAGGAAGGTGCCGTAGGAGGCGAGGCCGGTGACCACCAGGCCCGCCAGCATGTAGTTGTAAACGCGCAGCATGTAGGCGCGCAGACCGGTATCGACATAATCGACGGTCGTTGAAGCGCGCGCGACGCGGTTGTCGTAGTCAGCCATAATTTCTCCTTTGCCCGCCGGTTTCGGCGAGTCTCGTATAATATGGGAACAAAGATGGTCCGGATCAAGTTGCCGGGAATCCGAAAAAACACAGGTGTCGCAAGGGGATGAAGCCGGGTTTCACGATTGTCACGAACGCCGCTGCGCATGCCGCGGAAATCGCCGCGATCACGCAGGCCGCATTCGCGCGGGAATATGGCTCCGGCGACGGCGAGGTCGCGCTGATTGCCCAATTGCGCGCTGACGGCGATGTCGCGGTGGAACTCGCGGCGCTGGAAGGCGGTGAAGTCGTCGGCCATGTGCTTTTCAGCAGGCTCGCGGTGGAACCGGCGACGCTGAAAGTGGCCGCGCTGGCGCCGGTGAGCGCGCGAGTGGACCGCCAGAAAAGCGGGATCGGCTCGGCGTTGATCCGCGAAGGTCTGGCCCGGTGCAGGGCGCAAGGCTTCGATGCCGTCGCCGTCCTCGGCGATCCCGCGTACTACGGCAAGTTAGGCTTCACGCTCCAAGCCGCGCGCATGTTGGAGTCCGAATATTCCGGCGATCACTTCCAGGCGCTGGAACTGAGCCCTGGTGCGCTCGAGGGCGGCCAATGGAAGCTGACCTATCCGCGGGCGTTCTCGGGCGTTTAAGGCGCGCGCAGGAGTGCGGCCGGCTTTGCCGACAGGGCGGCCCAAGCGGCAATCAGCCCGAACAGCAGCGTCGCCGCGCCGCCGCCAACGACCGTGAGTAACGCCGCGCCGGCATCGAACACCAGCTCGACGTCGAAGACATATTTCACCACCAGCCACGCGCCGAGCGTTCCGGCCGCCAGCGCGATCGCGCCGGTAATAACCCCGATCAGGCCGTATTCGATGGCATAGACCGCGGCGATGCGCGCCCGCGTGGCGCCGAGAACCTTCAGCACCGTGGAATCATAGAGCCGTGCCCGCTGGCCTGCGCTGATCGCGCCCGCGAGCACGAACAATCCGGCGAGGATGGTGACGAGGCTGGCGGCGCGCACGCCGTCCGACAATTGCTGCAGCAATCCGTTCACGGCCGCGATGGCGTCCTTCACCCGCACCGTCGAGATGTTGGGGAATTTGTCAGTCACGGCGCGGTACATCGCTTCTTCGTCCGCGCCTTCCACGCGCACGGTGGCGAGATAGTCATGCGGCGCGTGGTCGATGATGCCCGGCGACAGGATCATCACGAAGTTCTGCCGTCCATTGGTGAAGTCGACATGACGGAAGCTGGTGATCGTGCCTTTCAGCGCGCGGCCCAGCACGTTGAGCGTGACCGTGCTGCCGAGCTTCAGGCCGAGGCCTTCCGCCGCTTCCGCATCAAAGGAGATCTGTGTGTCGCCGGTATAGTTCGCCGGCCACCACTTTCCTCGCGTGATCTCGGTGTGATCCGGCGGGGTGGCGGCATAGGTGATGCCGCGGTCGCCGTTCAGCACCCATTTGGCGCTCGCCGCCGCCTTCACGTCCTTCGACGGCACGCCGTTCAGCGCCGTGATGCGGCCGCGGATCATGGGCGAGCGGCGATAATCGGTCGCCGATTTGAAGCGACGGATGGTGGCGTCGAACGCCTGCGTCTGGTCCGGCTGGATGTCGACGAAGAAGAAACTGGGCGCGGTGCCGGGCAGGCTGTCCTTCACCTGCGAGGAGATTGTGTTGTCCAGCAGCGTGACGGTGGCGAGCAAAGTCAGGCCGAGCCCGAGCGCGACGACGACCGATGACGTTGCTGCACCGGGGCGCGTGAGGTTGGCGAGCGCCAGACGGTAAGTCGCGTTCCTTGGACGGGGAATGCGACGAAGGCTCCAGCGCAATCCGGCAGCGACGATGCGCAGCGCGATCAACGCGCCCGCCGCGCCCGCGATGAACCATAAGGCAAAAGTCGGATAGGGCGAGATGATCATCGCCAGCGCGATCACCGCCACACCGCAAACGATGGCGGCGGCAAGAAAGGGCAGGCGGCCGCGCGCATTCGCCGGCGCGACGATGTCGCGGAACAGGCTGGCCGGCGCG
>DATIVW010000033.1:0-7049 GCA_035465595.1 Rhizomicrobium sp.
CTGGCGATGGCGAGCGGCGCCAGCGCCAGTCCGACAATGAGCATAAGCTGCGTACGCAGAGATTTGGACTTCAACACGCGCCAGCGCCCCCCGCATGGCCGCCGGTCCTAGCCGGGAGATTTCTCCGTGACGGACCTGCCGAATTTGAAGAACGCATCGGTGGGATCTTCCGGATGTTCCGACCGGGCCGGTAATACGCCATCTTTTCCTTCAACGAGGCTTTCGAGCCGCTTGCGCGCGCGCGACACGCGGCTCTTGATCGTACCGACGGCACAGCCGCAAATCGCGGCCGCTTCGTCATAGCTGAACTCTCCCGCCGTCAGGATGAGCGCTTCCTTCTGCTCGAACGGAAGCTGGTTGAAGGCACGCATGAGATCGGACAAGTCGAGAGAAGCGTGTTGTTCGGGCTCCATGCTTTCGGAATGGATCGACTCCGCGGCCGCATAGTTGGCGACGGTCTTAGCGCGGCGATGGTTGGAATAGAATTCGTTGCGCAGGATGACGAACAGCCACGCCTTGAGGTTCGTTCCGGGGCGAAACTTGTCGCGGGCCTGCAGCGCCTTGGCGAGCGTCTCCTGCGCAAGGTCGTCGGCAAGATCGCGCTTGCCGCACAACGAGCGGGCAAATGCGCGCAGCACCGGCACCATTTCCACAAGCCCGTTGCGGAAGACCCGTTCTTCTTCGCGCGTCATTGGACGCGGCGCATCGTGATGTTCGTGTAGCTCGAGAGGCCGGTTCATGCACCTTCCTCCTTCTTGCCGTCGATCTTCTGAAGAAGCGCCATGAACTCGTCCGGGACGGGCTCGGAGGCAACCGCATCGAAGAACTTGCGAAGCCCCTGGGTAATGGCCTTCTGCTGTGCCCTGTGGGTCTGCGGCTTGGGTGTGCGGGCTGCGGGTCGTCCGGGGGTCACCGGATCTATGGTACTTACTGCCGCGCTCTCGCGCATCTTATCGGCCATTTTGGACTCCGAAACCGAAACTCGTTGTTTTTCAACAGGTTGGAGGTCAGCCTCTGCTGCGGCCTCGACATCTGCCCGAGAATAACCCAAGGGGTCGAATTTTGTTCCATGAATGGAACTTTGTTTTTCCCTGCCGCGTTATGCCCTCAACGACCACAAATCGATCAAAGAGAAGGGCCGCTTATGAGTATGACCGCCACCCTCGGACCGCATCTTCCTTATCTGCGCCGGTACGCGCGGGCCCTGACGGGATCACAAACCAGTGGCGACGCCTATGTCCGCGCCTCGCTGGAGGCGCTTCTGGAAGGGAACGCAGAACTGGCGAAGGATGTTCCCCCGCGCATTGCCCTCTACCGGCTATTCCATGTCCTGTGGTCGACCTCCGGCAAATATGAGTCCTCATCGCCCAGGCGCGGCGGCGTCGAAGGGCGGCTCCAGGCCCTGCTGCCCACCAATCGCGAGGCTCTGCTGC
This sequence comes from Rhizomicrobium sp., assembly GCA_035465595.1. Taxonomy (GTDB): domain Bacteria; phylum Pseudomonadota; class Alphaproteobacteria; order Micropepsales; family Micropepsaceae; genus Rhizomicrobium. Next base: position 1,434 of record DATIVW010000033.1, read on the forward strand.
TGACCGCGGTCGAAGGCTTTACCGTACCCGAAGTAGCCAAGATCCTGGACTGGAACGAACGCGACGTGGAGCAGGCGATCAATGCCGCGCTCAAATCCATCGACCGCGATTTGGAATCGCGCGTCCTCATCATCGAGGACGAGACCATCATCGCGCTCGACATCGAGAACCTCGTCGCCGAGATGGGACACAAGGTCACCGGCATCGCCACCACGCGCGACGATGCGATCCGCATGGCCAGGGAGCAGAAGCCGGACATCATCCTCACCGACATCCAGCTTGCCGACGGCTCGTCCGGCGTCGATGCGGCGGTCGCCATCCTCAAGGATTTCGACATTCCGGTAATCTTCATCACGGCCTATCCGGAGCGCCTGCTCACCGGCGAGCGCCCCGAGCCGACCTATCTCATCACCAAGCCGTTCAGCCGTGACACCGTACGCGCGACGCTTGGCCAGGCGCTGTTCTTCCATCGCTCGATGGCCGCGGCCTGATCTGAATTCCGTGACAGGAAAAGCGGCGCCCGACGCGCCGCTTTTTTGTTTCGGATTGCCAAGTTCGTCCGGACCGGATTTCCGATTTTTCATTTCCAATTCGTCACTGGCGATCCACCGGTTTCGAGGGCAGCTTGTCGCCGCGGCTCGGGAGCGCCGCGGCGATGGCCATACGTATTTTCCTTTTGACCGAAGGCGCGGTCGCGCTCGTGGCGGCGGCCGCATCCTATCTGTGGGGCTATCTCGACGGCCGAGCGGAGATCCGCGCGCAGTGGAAGAAGGCCATCTCGGAATTGCGCGACTTCGATTGATCAGCGCCGCCGCAGCGTGGCGCCGTCCTCCGTCGCCAGCAGCATGCCGAACGGGCGCATCGACGGCACATGCATCGCGACTGTGTGCAGAAGAATGAGCGCCGGGACGGCCGTGATCGCAGCGTAGGCGCCCCACATCCACACCAGCGTCGCCACCACCACGAAGATCGCCACCGGACTGACCACAATGCGGCGCGAGAGCAGCCAGGGCTGCACCAGATAGGCTTCCACCGTGTCGATCGACAGCAGCAGCACGGCCGGCAGCAGCATCTGAAAAATCGTGTGGCCGTTGATCAGGCCGTAGATCGCCGCCGACACAATGATCGTCGTGGGTCCGATGATCGGCACAAAATTCAAAAGGCCGTAGGCGACGCCCCACAGGAGCCCATGCGGAATATCCAGGAGGCCGAAGGCAATCGTTGTCACTGCCGTCAACCCGACATTGATGAGCGCCAGCGTGAAGAGATAGCCGGAGACGCGCGATTTCACGTCGCGGCAGATGCGCGCCATGCGCAATCGCCCCGCCATGGTGCGCGGCAGCAGGATGAGCTTGGCCGTGTAGTAGCGCCGCGTCGAGAGCAGGAAGATCGTCAGAACGGTGACATAGACGATCTTGGCGAGCACCCCCGGCGCGGTGCTGGCGAGCGAATAGAGCACCCCGCCATTCTCCACGACGGGCACGATCTTTCCGCCGCCCGGCGTCGCGCCGCGCGAGATTTGCTGCGACGCGGTTTCCACGGCCGCGATCTGCTTGCGTATCGGGGTGAGCCTGGTCTGCACCGATTGCATGATGGCCGGACCGCGCTTGATGACATCGGCAACCGATGGCGCGAATTTGAGGCCCGCGAATACCAGCACCGACACCGTCGCCACCACCACCACAAGGGCAGCGGCGCCCGCCGGCACGCGCAGCCTTTCAAGGCCGGCGCTGGCCGGAGCCAGGACCAGGGCCAGGACGATCGACACTGCCGTCGGCGCCAGAAGGTCGGCCGCGGCGACCCCGATCGTCAACATGGCCACAATGGTCAGCAGAATCAGGCAGATCCGCATGACCTGCAGGTCCCGCCGCATCGAGAAGGGTCCGCCGGCGTCTTCCAGCACCGAGCTGATCTCGGCCAGTTTCTCAAGACGGTTCATGCGCATGCCGCCTCGGCCCGGTGTTCACGCTCGAATTTTGGAGGGAGTGAGCGGACACCCGATGCGGGGTGTCGAAGGGGCTGGGGCGTACCGGATCGGACGTCCGCTCGCCTTAACAATGTGTGACCCCAAATTCCGTTCCCAAGATTCTCTCCTCCGCTTCCACGAAGGAAAAAGCTGCGGGACGCCGTAAAAGTTCCCGCAGGCCGAGTGATGACGGAATGTCAGCTAAAGTCAGTCGCGCCGCTTGCGCTTGCGCAGGAATGCCTCGGCCAAACCGACCGCGCCGGCGCCCAGGATGGCGGCAAGCGGGCTGGAAGCCGACGACAGCAGCGCAACGAGCGGAGATTCGCGCGGACGGCGTAAGGCGAACACCATCAGCGCGATAACCGGGCCGGCGAGAAACAGCAGCGCGGTGATCGCCGCCGCACCGGCGACGCCCACGGAATTCACCAGAGCCTCGTCGATCGCAAACGCGGCGCACACCACGCCGACGAAGATCAGCGATGCCAGAAACAGGAGCCCCAGAAGAGCAGCCGCCGCCCTTGCGACCATGGTGTGACTATCGCCTCAGCAGAATGGCGCCGAGCAACGCGCCGATGCCCATCGCGACGGCGCAGGCGAAAAGCGGTTGCTCGCGCACCTGCGCGCGAAGCTGTTCGGCATTGTCGTTCGTCCAGTCTTCCACCTGCGAAGTGATCTGGTCGGCCATGTCTTCGGTGTTGCGCAGCATTTCGTTCAGGCGCGCGGTCGCGGCGTCGCCGACGCCGCCGGCCAGACCCTTCATGTCGGTCTGCAGCGCTTCCAGATCGTCGCGAAGCGCATCGAGACGGCTTTCCAGCGTGGACGGTTTCTTGCGCGCGGCCATGTCGTCATCCTTCGGAATATGCGTGGACCCTCGAGGGATAATGCCCGATGGAACCGCCGGTTGCATAGGCCAGGACCGGTTAAGAAACAACCAGAACGATAGCCCCCTTCCAGTTCTTGAGGGTGCAGGCGACGGTCTGCCCTAGGAATAGGTGGTCCCCTACCCGGCGGCTGGCGCCGATCACGATCAGGTTGGCGCCGCTGCCCCTGGCCTCGCTCACGATCGCATCTTCCGGCGCAATCTCGGTGTGCACCGCGGTCCTGATGCGATCATAGCCATAGCGCCTCGCGAGCTTCAGCGTATCCTCCAGTACCGCTTTTTCGTTGCGCTTGCGTCCGCCCGAGCGCTTGCGCGTTGCGCCATTGCCCGCAGCACGCTCGCCGACATGCAGCGCCGTGACTTCGCTCGTCTTGGATGACGAAAGCGCAAAGGCGACTTCCGCGCCGTTGCGCGAGGCTTCGGTGCCGTTCACCGGAACGAGGATATTGAAACCCTTGTCAGCGATCACGGTCTTGTCATTGCCGGATATGACAAGCGCGAGCGCGCCGTCAAAATCCTGCACGGCCTTGTCCACTGCCTCGCTGAAGCCGCCATCCCTCTCGTGCATATGGCCAAGGCCGAGGAACAGCATGTCGTAGCCATTCTCGCGTTCCTTCTTCACCGCCTCGGACGGCCTGGTCTCGATGCGCGCGGAGACCTCCACCTTATCCGGTCTGTCTTCGCCCTGTTCTTCCTTGGCGACGCGATGGCCCTGCCTGGCGCTGTCGGTGACGACCTCCTTCAGGGGCGCTTCGACCTTCCTCTCCTGTTCCTTGCTGCGTGGCTTGCGCCGTTCGAGCTGCACCACCGTCACCGGCATGCCGCGCTGCCCGGCGATGAAGCCGGCGAGCCTGGTGGCGAGCTTGCCGCTGTCGCTTTCGTCCGCGGTCACCAGCAGGCGCTCGAACCGGCTGACGAAGCCCTTCGCATCCAGTTCTTCCTTCTGCAGCCGCTCCTTCTCTTCCTTGCGCATGGGAAGACGGCGCAGGGCCCAGCGCAGCATCGGCGGCATCGCCATCGTGGTGACGACGGCCATCGTCACGATCATGGTGTAGAGATCTTGGGTCAGCGCGCCCATGGTCAGGCCAATGGAAGCGATGATGACTTCGGTGCTGCCCCGCGCATTCATGCCGCAACCCAGGGCGACCGATTCCGCCAGCGACAACCGGCCTGCAATGCCGCCCGCGAACGCTCCAGCGAATTTCCCGACGCTCGCAATCAAAATCAATGAAAGCGTGAGCAGCAGCAATGTCGGCGCCTTCAGCACCGTCACGTCCGCGCTCAGGCCGGAAATTCCGAAGAAGATCGGCATCATGAAGGCGGTGATGAAGCCGCGAATCTGGTCTTCGATGTGCTGCGAGAGAATGGGCGATCCACCCACGAGAACGCCCGCCACGAACGCGCCCAGCACCGTGTTCACCCCAATGGCCTGCGTGATGAGCGCCATGCCGAGCATCACGATCAGGATCGCGGTGACGACGGCGTATTCGCTGACGAAGGTGTCGTTCACCCAGCGGATGAGCCAGAACACGAGCCTCCGCCCGACGGTGTAGCTGATCACAAGATATAGAATGGTGCCGAGCACCGTTTTGGCGAGCGGCCCAAGCGCGACGCCGCCCGCCGCGGCGATGCCGACGGTGATGGCGATGATGATCCAGCCGATCGTGTCCTGCATGATCGCCGAAGCGATGATGATCTGGCCGACATTGCGGCGCATGAAGTCCATCTCGCGGACTACCATCGCCACGATCTTGATCGACGAGATGGAAAGTGCGGTGCCGAGAAACAGCGCGGTGACAAGACGGACGCTACCCGCCGGAAGGACCGACTGCGGAATGAAGAACGCCGCGGCAACACCACAGGCAAACGGCACGCCGACGCCGAGTATCGTGACCAGCACAGCCGGCGTGCCGACCTTGCGCACCAGCTTGAGGTCCGTCTCCATGCCGGTCAGCAGGAGCAGCATCATCACGCCCATGTCGGAAAGACCCGCGAGCAGGTTCTTGATCCTCGGATCGCCGGGGAAGATCAGGTCATGCGCGGAGGGCCATACCCAGCCGAACAATGAAGGCCCCAGGATGAGGCCGGCGAGCAGATTGCCGATGACGGCCGGTTGGCCGAGACGCTGCATGATCTCGCCGAGTCCGCGCCCGACGAGCAGGAGGAGCACGACCTGTACCGTCAGGATCACTTCGTCGCTGCCGCCAAGGCCGTTGCCGCCGCCCGCCTTGTTCTGCGCGGCGGCGAGTGCCCCGCTGGCGAGCAGGCAGAAACCCGTGCCGAGCACGAGGGCCAAGCTGTTCTTTTTGTTCACAAGATGCCCGAGGATAGCCGTTCCCCTCACAACGCCGCTGCGTTCCGCGAAGTTCCCGGAGGCACGAACGCACAAAATTTATTCCGTACAGAACCGGAAGCAGGCACGGCACGTAGAAGCGCGAAGGAAGATCGCACCATGTCGTACATCATCATCTATGCCGTAACGCTGATCGCGTTTCTTGCGGTGGACGGGACATGGCTGACCTTGACCAACGAGACCGTCTACCGGCCCGTGATGGGCCCCTTGATGCTGCCGAGCTTCAACATTGCGCCGGCGGCCGTGTTCTATGCGCTATTTCCCATCGGGCTGATGATCTTCGCCGTCGTGCCGGCACTGCGGACGGGCTCGTTCGGAAACGCGCTGGTACACGGCGCGCTTCTTGGCGCCTTCGCCTATCTGACATACGACCTCACCAACTTCGCCACGCTGAAGCACTGGACATTGCCGCTCACC
>DATIVW010000034.1:0-9327 GCA_035465595.1 Rhizomicrobium sp.
TGACTCTGAGTCATGTAAACGAGAAAAACCTAGGGTTTCCCTGTGTCGTCCGTATACGGACTATTCTGCTTTCGTGATAATTGTTAACGCAGCTTGCGCGGCAGATAGACGCGCAATTGGCACGCGGAATGGTGAACACGAGACATAATCGAGTCCGGAGTCGTGACAGAAACGGATCGAATCCGGATCTCCGCCATGTTCTCCACAGATGCCGAGCTTCAGGTTACTGCGCGTTTTGCGTCCGCGTTCCGTCGCGATCTGCACAAGCTCGCCGACGCCGTCGACATCGATGCTCACGAACGGATCGCGCGCGATCACGCCCTTGGAAAGATAATCGGTGAGGAATCCGCCGGCATCGTCGCGGCTCATGCCGAGCGTCGTCTGCGTCAGGTCGTTGGTGCCGAAAGAGAAGAACTCCGCTGTCTGCGCGATTTCGGCGGCGCGCAACGCGGCGCGGGGCAGCTCGATCATCGTCCCGACCATATATTTCGGGCTTTTCCGGCGTTCCGCCTTGATCGTGTCGGCAACCGCCGCAATCCGGTCGCGCAGGTAATCCAGCTCCGCCTTGAAGCCCACAAGCGGGATCATGATCTCGAGTTCGACGGGTTTGCCTCCCTTCTCTTCCACGTTCAGCGCCGCCTCGAGGATGGCGCGCGCCTGCATCTCGTATATCTCTGGATAGGTGATGCCCAATCGACAACCGCGGTGCCCGAGCATCGGGTTGGATTCCTGGAGCGCAATCAGGCGCGTGCGCAGCTTCGCCGGCGTGGAGCCCGCAGCTTTCGCGACTTCGGCGATCTCTTCGTCCTTGTGTGGCAGAAATTCGTGCAGCGGCGGATCGAGCAGGCGGATGGTGACGGGCAATCCTTCCATCACCTTGAAGATCTGTTCGAAATCGCCGCGCTGCATCGGCAGCAATTTCGCCAGCGCCGCTTCGCGATCCTTCTTTTCGTCCGCGAGGATCATCTGGCGCACGGCGAGAATGCGATCCGGTTCGAAAAACATGTGCTCGGTCCTGCAAAGGCCGATGCCTTCCGCGCCGAACTTGCGCGCGACTTCCGCATCGCGCGGCGTGTCGGCGTTCGTGCGGATCTTCAGGCGGCGAATGGAGTCCGCCCAGCCCATCAAGGTTCCGAAATCGCCGGTGAGTTCCGGCTGCAGCGTCGGCACGCGGCCCTTGAACACCTGCCCGCTCGCGCCATCGATGGTGATGACTTCGCCGCGCCTGATCACGTGCGGGCCGGCCGTCATCGTCCCCGCTGCGAGGTCGATCTTGATCATCCCGGCGCCCGAGACGCAGGGCCGCCCCATGCCGCGGGCCACGACGGCCGCGTGGCTGGTCATCCCGCCCCGGGCGGTCAGGATGCCCCGGGCGGCGTGCATGCCGTGGATGTCCTCCGGGCTGGTCTCGGCGCGGACTAGGATCACCTCCCGGCCGTCCTTGGCCATTTTCTCGGCCTCATCCGCCGTGAGGGCGACCTCGCCGGTCGCCGCGCCGGGGGATGCCGCCAGTCCGACCGCGATCTGCTCCTTCTCGGCATGGGGGTCGAGGGTGGGATGCAGCAGCTGGTCCAGGGCCGCCGGTTCGACCCGCGTGACGGCGGTCTTCCGGTCGATCAGTCCTTCGCGCTCCATGTCGACCGCGATCTTGAGCGAGGCCTGCGCCGTGCGCTTGCCCGAACGGGTCTGGAGCATGAAGAGCTTGCCTTCCTGCACCGTGAACTCCACGTCCTGCATCTCGCGGTAATGTGCTTCCAGCTTTTTCGCGATGTCGCTGAGTTCTGCGAAGATCTTCGGCAGCGCCTCTTCCATCGACGGCTTCTTGCCGCCCTGCCGCTCGCGCACGATCTTGCTGATCGGCTGCGGCGTACGGATGCCGGCGACGACGTCCTCGCCCTGCGCATTGATGAGGAATTCGCCGTAAAGCAGATGCTCGCCCGTGGCGGGATCGCGGGTGAAGGCGACACCCGTCGCGGACGTGTCGCCGCGATTGCCGAACACCATCGCCTGCACGTTCACCGCCGTGCCCCAGTCGTCGGGGAACTGGTACATCTTGCGATAGGTCTTCGCGCGCGCCGATTGCCACGAACCAAACACCGCGCCCATCGCGCCCCAGAGCTGGTCGTTCACATCGTCCGGGAACGGCTTGCCCAGCGCATCCTTCACATGCGCCTTGTAGCGTTCGGCAATGCGCTTGAGGTCTTCGGCTTCCAGCTCGGTATCGAGCTCGATGCCCTTGTCCTCTTTCTCGCTGTCGAGGATCTCCTCGAACGCGCCATGCTCTACGCCGAGCACGACGTTGGAATACATCTGGATGAAGCGGCGATAGCTGTCATAGGCGAAGCGCGGATTGCCGGTGAGCTTGGCAAGGCCTTCCGTCGTTGCCGGGTTGAGGCCAAGGTTGAGCACCGTATCCATCATGCCGGGCATCGAGACGCGCGCGCCGGAGCGCACCGAAACGAGCAGGGGTCTTGTCGGGTCGCCCAGCGTGCCTTGCGCGATCTTACCCACGGTGGCGAGTGCGGCCTCCACGTCGGCCTTCAGCGACGGCGGATAGGTTTCGCCGTTCCTGTAATAGTGCGTGCAGACTTCGGTGGTGACGGTGAAACCGGGCGGCACCGGCAGGCCCAGATTGCTCATCTCGGCAAGGTTCGCGCCCTTGCCGCCGAGCAGGTTTTTCATGGAGGCGTCGCCCTCCGCCGAGCCGTTACCGAACGAATAAACCCACTTGGTCATCGTAGAATCCCGAAAATCCATGCCGAGCCGTCACATCTTACACGGCACCTCTCCATGCGGGAGGGGGCGTTTGCGCGCACGGAACCACGGCCTCGCTTGCGCCGCTTCGGCATGACATTCTCCGTGCGCATCCCATAGAGACCATTCATGGACCCCCAACTCATCATCGAGCCGATGGCCGCTCTGGCCGCGCTGACCTTCTTTGTCCTGTTGTTCGTGCCCGCGATGCGGATGGGCCGCAAGGCCAGCCCGCAGGACAGCGCCACTGGCGACATTCCCGGCGGCCTTTCCAATCCCAATTTCGCGGACCTGCTGGAGATGCCGGTCCTGTTCTATGTGATCTGCGTGATCCTGCTGGTGACCCAGCGCGCTGACGCGATGTTCCTGTGGCTGGCGTGGATCTATGTCGCCCTGCGCGCCATCCACAGCGCGGTTCACCTTACCTACGACAATTTCCACCACCGCATGGTGCTGTTCGCGCTTAGCAATTTCGCGGTGTTCCTGATGTGGCTTTTCTTCTTCATCGAGCCGGTGCGCAACGTCTGAATTTGGGGCATTGAAATGTCAGATATTTTCATTTTCGCGCCGATGGCGGCGCTCATAGCGCTCACTTTCGTCGTCCTCACGCTCATTCCGGTCAAGCGCTTCCGCGCAGGTTTCGCCGGCGAGATTACCGGCGAGGATTTTCGCTTCGGCGAGTCCGCGCGCGTGCCGGGCCACGTCTCGATTCCCAACCGCAACTACATGAACCTGCTCGAACTGCCGATGCTGTTCTACGTGCTGTGCCTGTCGCTTTACGTGACGCACAACGTAACGGGTCTGGAATATGGACTGGCCTGGGCCTATGTCGGCCTGCGGGCGGCGCACAGCGCGGTGCACCTCACCCTCAACCACATCTTCACGCGGCTGACGATTTTCGCGATGTCGAACGTGGTGCTGGCCGTGGCGTGGGCGCTGTTCTTCCTGAAGATCTTCAGCCGCTAGCCTTCGATCTTCGAGAAATCCGCCACCAGATGCAGCGTGGCGCGCAGGCGGGAGAGCAGCTTGAGGCGGTTCTCGCGCAGCTTCGCGTCCTTGTCGTTGACGGTCACCTTGTCGAAGAAGGCATCGACGGGCTTGCGCAGCCGGGCCATGACGCCCATGGCCTCGACGAAGCGCTCGCGCTCCACTTCCGCGCGGATCATCTCCGACGCCGCTGCAAGTTCGACATAGAGCGACTTCTCTTCCGGCAGGACAAACGCCTGCGGATCGGAATCGCCGTCAAAGGACCGGTTGTCCTTCTTCTCCTCGGCTTTCAGGATGTTTGCGGCGCGCTTGTAGGCGACGAGCAAATTCGCACCGTCATCCGACTTGAGGAAATTCTGCAGCGCTTCGACGCGCGCGGCGAGCCGCACAAGGTCGTCCTCGCCGCCGAGCGAGAACACCGCATCGATCAGATCGTGGCGCGTGCCTTTTTCACGCAAGGCGACCTTCAGGCGGTCGGCGAGGAACGCCATCACGTCCGAGACGATCTGGCGATCTGCCCCGGAGATTTTCGTGCCGCCTTTTTTCGCGTCGCGCGCGAAAGCCAGAAGATCGTCCGCGATCCCCTTGAGTATGTTGCCGTCGAAGGGAGAATCCTCCAGCCGCTCTTCCCAGGATGCACCCGACGGCTGGATATAGGCGCCCAGCGTCGCGAAGGCCGGAAGCAGCAGGGGCACGCGCAGCTTGTTTTCCATCAGCGTGCGGATCAGGCCGAGCGCGGAACGGCGCAAGGCAAATGGGTCCTTCGAGCCCGTGGGGACTTCGCCCGCGCGCCAGAGGCTGATGAGATTGTCGGTCTTCTCCGCCAGCGCCGTCGCAACCGAAATCGGCGCGGTCGGCACCGCATCGCTTGCACCGACGGGCTTGTAGTGATCGCGCACCGCATCCGCGACCGCGTCATCCTCATTGTCGGCCCGGGCGTAATACCCGCCCATGATACCCTGGAGTTCCGGAAACTCGCCGACGACACCGCTCAGAAGATCGGCCTTGGCGAGAAGCCCTGCCCGCTCGGACTTCTTCACGTCGAAGCCCAGAAGTTCCGCGTAGATCATGGAAAGGATCGCGATGCGGCAGGCGCGGCCATAGACCGTTCCCGCCTTCGCGTGGAAAACGATGGTCTTCAGATCGTTGACCCGGCTTTCGAGGGAACGCTTGCGATCCTGGTCCCAGAAGAACTTGGCGTCGGAGAGCCGCGCGCGCAGCACGCGCTCGTTGCCGGCGATGATCTCCTTGCCGCCGTCCTGTGCGACCATGTTGGAGATGACCGCAAAACGGTTCGCCATCTTGCCGGTCTGGGGATCGCGCAGCGAAAAATATTTCTGATGCGTGCGCATGGAGGTCTGCAGGATCTCCGGCGGCACATCCATGAATTCGTCCTGGATGGCGCCGACGAGCACCACCGGCCACTCCGCCAAACCCGCAACTTCATCCAGCAAGCCTTCGTCCGGGATCAATTCCAGTCCACGAACGAACGCCGCCGCCTTCAGCTCTTCGAAGATGATCGCCTTGCGCTGTTCCGCATCGAGAACGACATGCGCATCGTGCAGCGCCTTCTCGTAGTCCTCGAAGTGCCGAACCCTGATCGGCTTGCCGTCCGACAGGAAGCGATGGCCCACCGTCGTGTTTCCGCTTTTGACGCCCGCAAATTCGAACGGCACCACTTCCGCATCGAACATGCAGACAATGCCATGCAGCGGCCGCACCCAGCGCACCGGGCTGCTCGGAAAACGCATGGATTTCGGCCAGGGCAGCTTGGCGAAACATTCCGGCAGTATCTCGGCCAGCACCTCGATGGTATCGCGCCCCTTGCGGTCAATCACGGCGAGATAGACATCGCCCTTCGGCGTCTTCTCGACCTTGAGCTGGTCTTTCGTCAGCCCGGTCTTGCGCAGAAAGCCATCGAGCGCGGCCGCCGGTGCATCGGTCTTGGGGCCCTTGAGTTCTTCCTTCACGTCCGGCTGCCTGGCGGGAAGACCGCTCATCGCCAGCGTCAGCCGGCGCGGTCCCGAAAACACTTTCACGCCTTCGAGCAGCAACCCGCGATCCGAGAGCGCGCCGACGACCAGCTTTTCCAGGTCCCTTGCCGCCTGCACCTGCATGCGCGCTGGGATTTCCTCGCTGAACAATTCCAGAAGCAGGCCCGCCATTACACGAACCTCGGCGTATAGGCGCCCATCGGCGTTTCAAGCCACGCTTCGCAGCACGCCTTCGCCAGAGCGCGAACCCGCGCGATATAGGCCGCACGCTCGGTCACGCTGATCACGCCGCGCGCGTCCAGCAGATTGAAGCAATGGCTCGCCTTGATGCACTGGTCGTAGGCGGGCAAGGCCATCTTCGTGTTGGCCGCGAGCAGCTCCCTGCACTGCTTCTCGTAATCCTTGAAGTGCTGGAACAGGATTTCCGTATCGGCGAGTTCAAAGTTGAACGCTGATTGCTCCTGCTCGTTCTGCAGGAACACTTCGCCGTAGCGCACGATGCGCCCATCCGGCTGTTCGGCGAAGGCAAGGTCGTAAACCCATTCGACGTCCTGCACATACATCGCGAGGCGTTCGAGGCCGTATGTGATTTCGCCAGATACCGGATCGCAGTCGATGCCGCCGACCTGCTGGAAATAGGTGAACTGCGAGACTTCCATCCCGTCGCACCACACTTCCCAGCCGAGTCCCCATGCTCCCAGCGTGGGGCTTTCCCAGTCGTCTTCCACGAAGCGGATGTCGTGCAGCTTGGGATCGAGGCCGATCTCGCGCAGCGAACCCAGATACAGCTCCTGAATGTCGGACGGCGCCGGCTTCATGATGACCTGGAACTGGTAATAGTGCTGCAGCCGGTTCGGGTTCTCGCCGTAGCGTCCGTCTTTCGGGCGCCGGCTGGGCTGCACATAGGCAGCGCGCCACGGATTTGGCCCCAAGGCACGCAAGGTCGTCGCCGGGTGGAAGGTGCCCGCGCCCATCTCCACGTCGTAGGGCTGCAGGATCACGCAGCCCTGCTTCGCCCAGTAGGCCTGGAGCGTGAGGATCAGGTCCTGAAAAGTCTTCTTCTTGGCCACGATTCGCCCGGTTTTCGGTGTGGCGGGAACCTATAGGCGGGCGGAATCGAGGGCAAGGATCAGCCGTAAAGCGCCTTCGTCGCGGGCCGGGTGAGCCAGACGAGCAGCGCCGCGGCAAAAGCGATGCCGATCAGCCCCTCCCAGATGTGGCCCAGGAACAGTTGCACGACATCGCCGATGCCGCTGCCGGCGAAGATGCCGATGGCAAGACGCCTTCCCCAATCGGCGCGCGCGAAGTTTCCCAGGAACGCGGCCGCCATCACGACCGCGAGCATGAGGAAGCCCGGACCGAGCACGGTGCGATACGGCATCAACATCGCGCGCCGCGCTTCATAGAGTCGCCAGATCGTCTCGAAGCTCGTTCCGGGAAAAAGAAGCGCGAGTCCGACACTCACGAGAATGCAGGTCGCGAATGCGAAGAACACGCCGAGCAGTATCGGTGCGATGCGCATGTCAGAAGGAAAAGCGCAGAGCGGCGGGAACTTCACTGACGATATCGTCTCTGATCATCCTTCCTCCCGCACTGCACATGACCGCGCCATAAAAAATGCCGCCGGGTCAATCGCACGACAATTTCTTACATTTGTCCCGAACCCGTGAGCGGTCAAACGGTCAAAAGGCTTGCCAAGCTGTAATGCACGCGCCCAGATTTCCAGAACGGAAATAAGGGGGAGTCTCAGACAATGGGTTCATTCGACTTCAAGTCCGGCGCCGACCGCCGCACCGTCCTCATGGGAGCCGCCGCCGCTACGACGTTGCTGATGTCCGGTGGCGCAACGTTCGCCGCCGGCAATGACATGGCCGATCTCAAGAAGGCCATCGCTGCCGGCCACGACGCGGCGGTCAAGCGCCTGCAGGACTGGATCGCTCACCCCTCCATCGCCGCAGAAAACCGCAGCATGCAGGAAGGCGCGAAATACATGATGCAGCTCGCGCTCGACGCGGGCTTCCAGCACGCCGAAGTGGTGCAGACCAGCGGCGCCCCCGGCGTGTTCGCGACCTATGACGCCGGCGCGCCGAAGACCCTCGGCATCTACTTCATGTATGACGTGAAGCAGTACGATCCGAAGGAATGGACTTCGCCGCCGCTGGAAGGCCGTCTCGTCGACCATCCGGGCCTCGGCAAGGTGTGCGTGGGCCGCGGCGCCACGAACCAGAAGGGCCCGGAAAACACCTTCCTCGCCGCGCTTCATGCAATGAAGGCGGCGGGCCGCAAGCTGCCCGTCAATCTCGTGCTCGTCGCGGAGGGCGAAGAAGAAATCGGCTCGCCGCATTTCTCCGAGATCGTGCGCCGACCTGACATCCTCGCCGCGCTCAAGAAGAGCGTCGGCGTGATCCTGCCGATGAACGGCCAGGGGCCGACCGGCACCGTCAGCATCAATCTCGGCGCCAAGGGCGTGATGGAGCTGGAACTAGTTTCCAGTGGCGAGAAGTGGGGCCGCGGCCCGTCCAAGGACCTGCACTCCAGTTACAAAGCCGCCGTGGACAGCCCGGCATGGCATCTCGTCGAGGCGCTTTCGACGCTGGTCACGCCTGACGGCAACAAGCCGGCGGTCGAAGGCTGGTATGAGCATGTCATCCCGCTTACGCAACATCAGAAAGATCTCATCCACGCAGCGGTGATGGCCAACAATGAAGAGGCCATCAAGAAGCAGCTGAACGTTTCACGCTGGATCGATGATCTCCCATACGAGAAGGCGATGGACCGTCTCGCCGCCGAGCCGACCATCAATATCGAGGGCCTCGTCGGCGGTTACACCGGTCCCGGCGGCAAGACGATCCTGCCTTCGCGCGCCGTCGCCAAGATCGACTGCCGCCTCGTTCCCAACCAGACCATCGAGGACCTGCAGACCAAGCTGAAGAAGCACTTGGCCAAGCATGGCTTTGGCGACATCGAGGTGAATGTGAGCGGCGGCTACAATCCGACCGAAACCGACGAGAAAAGCACGCTCATCCAGTCGGAGATCGCGACCTACAAGTCGTTCGGGCAGACGCCGACGATGAACCCGCGCCTCGCCGGCTCGTGGCCGGGCGTTGTGTTCACCGGCGCGCCGGTCAGCCTGCCTGCGGGCCAGTTCGGCATGGGATACGGCACCGGCGCGCACGCGCCGGACGAGTTCTATCTCATCGAGAGCACCAATCCGAAGATCTACGGGATGGACGATGCGACGCTCGCCTACGCGCAGTTCCTTTATCAGATCGCAAAATCGGCCTGAGTTCAGAACCATTCGCGGGCGGACAACGCTCCAATAATCTCGAGGGGACTATTCATGAGTGACGCCAACAGCGCCGGCATGGCCGACGTGAAGAAGGCCATTGCCACGGGCCACGGTGAAGCGATCAAGCGGCTGCAGGACTGGATCGCGCTGCCGACCATCGCGGCGGAAAAGCGCAACACGCCGCAAGGCGCCGAATACATGGCCAGGCTCGCCACCGATGCCGGCTTCCAGCATGTCGAGATCGTGCCGACGAGCGGCATTCCCGGCGTGTTCGGCACGCTGGACGCGGGCGCGGCGAAAACG
>DATIVW010000035.1:0-8864 GCA_035465595.1 Rhizomicrobium sp.
CCATTCCGGACCAGCTATTTCGAAAACAGCCCCATCAGCATCGGCTTGGCATAGAGCACGGCGGCATGCTCGCGGATCGCGTCGCGGTCGATGCGCATGGAGGCCGAAGCATTCAGTGTGGCGTTGAGAAGCTGCGCTGCGATCACCGAGTCGATGGGCCGGATCGAGCCTTCCGCGATTCCATCCGATATCATCGCCGAAAACCGATCCGAGACGCGGTTCCACTGGCTCAGCATGTCGTGGCGAATGGTCTCCGGCAGAGCGCTGATGGACGAGGTGCGCAGCAGCGGTCCGCCGTCGGATACCTGGAATTCCACAAGCGCCGCCGCCGCGGAGCATAGCCGCTGCCATTGCGTTCCCGGTTCGCGCATCGCCGCCGACTGCAGCCGCTTCATGATGTCGAAGCTGCGCTCGAAGCAGGCGACGACGAGATCGTCCTTGGCCTCGTTGTGGTGATAGAACGAACCTTTCGTGACGTTCAGCTGGGCGGAAATCTTCTCCACCGACGCGCCGCGATAGCCGTGCTGGTTGATCAGCCGCGTTGCCGCCTTGAGGAACGTGTCGCGCGCCCGCTCGCGATGGCTGACGGGCGGAAGCTGGATCAGGCGCACCAGCGTCGGGTTCCAGTTTACGGCGCCGATGCCCAGGCCGCTGGCCAGAATGTCGAAGAAGCGCTCGCCGATGCGGTCGTAATCCTCGATGTCGTAGCGGGAGAGCCAGTTGGTGGACCACCAAAGCTGCTCCAGCAAAATGTGCGTTCGCGCATTGGCGGCGGGGCGGTCGAACTCGCCGTCGAACAGCGTGCGCACCTTTCGGAACAGCTGGTTGTAGGCGTCGACCACCCGGCTCTGATGCGGCTCCTTGAGAGCACGGATATCGGCGAACGCCGCCAGCGGTGCTTCCTGGGCGAGGCGCACCCGCCGGTTCAGGTCCAGATGCAGTCTCAGGAACGCATGGAGGCGATCGCGCGGGTCTCGGGCACCGAGCGCGGCCGTGATGAGCGCATCGAACCGCTCGATGCTGGAGAGGAAACAGGCGACCGCGAGGTCTTCCTTCTTCTTGAAGTAGTAGGTGACGGATGTGGTGATGAGATCGACGCTGGCCGCGACATCCGCCAGCGTCATGCCCTTCACGCCGCGCCGGTTCAGAATGCCGGTGGCGGCAGCGATGATGGCTTCTTTCTTGCGGGCAAACCGGTCGGTGGAACCTGTGATCGGCGGCGTATTCTCGGAATCCATCGTTCCAATCTACAGAAATCGGCGCCCGCTTGGAATTGGCTAGCGGATAACGCCCATGTCCACCGATTCCTGTGCCTGCGCCATCTCGGCGGCGAGTGTCTTCAAATTCTCTTGATGCGTCTCGCGCGTGATGGGGAAAAACGACAGCACGACGATGCCAAGGCCGTAGATCACCGTAATCGTCACCAGATAGATGAACGCGAAGTGATGCACGATACCCGGATCGATCTTGCCCGGGATGGCGCCGGTTGGAAATCCCGCGGCCCAAAGCAGGACGCCGGACGCGAAGAGGCCGAGACCGGTTACCGCTTTCGCAAGGAAACTGTTGCCTGCGAAGAACAGGCCCTCGTTGCGCCGGCCCGTCTTGAGTTCGCTGTCCTCCACGACGTCGGCGATCATCGCCGTCACGGGAATGGAGGCTCCGATCGTCATCGCCCCCGAGACCGCGCCGAACACCAGCAGTATCCACACCAGATTCGGCATGCCGGGGTGGAGGGCGACGCCCATCAATCCCAGCACCAGCGGCGTAATGCTGATCACATAGCCCGTGCAGAACAGGACGATCGCACCTTTCACCTTGCCGAAGATGCGCGAAGCGACGGGTCCGATCAGGAAGGCGAAGAAGACGGTGACAAAGCCCGCCAGCATCAGAAGGCCGATCTCCTTGGTGCTGAGCAGCCAGAAGAAAGACGAGATGTAATAGTTCAGCGCGAAGACGAGGCCGGTCGCCAGGCTCAGAATCATGATCGAAAGCATCAGGATCAGGAAGGCGCGATTGTTCAGCGTCGCCAGCATCTCCCGGCCGTATTCCAGCAAGGTCATCTTCCGCTCTTCGGGCTTGCGCAGGAACGGGATGAAACGATGTGTGCCGAGGGAGGAGATGATGATGGCGGAGAACATCACGATGGCCGACCACATCCCGTAATGACCGTAGCCGGCTTCGTTGAGCTGTCCGATGGGCTGCGTTTTCGTCGGTACGAGGAACACGAACAGGGCCAGTACCAGCATGCCCAGCCCGCCATACCAGCCGAAGAAGATGCGAAAGCTGAGGAACGAGGTGCGCTGGTCGTAGTCCGACGTGAGTTCGGCGACGAGCGCGGAATTGGGAATCTCGAAGAACGTGATGAAGGTGCGCACGACCACGGCGACCACGACGAGATAGGCGACCATCGCGCCCGTCGACCAGTGCGGCGGATTCCAGAGCAGCAGATAGGACACCGCCACCGGCAGTGCGGCGGCGTACATCAGCGGATGCCGGCGTCCCCACCGCGTGTGCAGATTGTCGGACACTTGCCCGACGATCGGATCGAGGAATGCGTCGAACACGAATGCAATGGCGATCGCGAGGCCGACGAGCTGGGCCGGTATATGCAGCACCAGATTGTAGAAGGGCAGAAGAATGGTCTGGAAACCGTTGTCCTTCACCCCGAAGGCGACAGAGCCGAGACCGTAAAACAGCTTCGTACGCGTGCTCTCAAGCTGGGTTTTCACCGCCGCGCTATCACTCATCCCAAGCCGATACCCTCCACAAGATTGGCGGCGCCGGATTCGAATGTGGGGTATGCTCGATAGGCCGTCAATTCCCGGACAGCCTTTCCGTGAACTTTTGACGAAAGCCCTGACGGACCGGCGAGTTGGCATATATTGGCGAGACTCCTGGTGGCGGAATTCACGATTGCCTGATCTGCAGAACACATTGCGAAGGGGCCTGCCTTTTGCGGCGGCCGGCGTCGCCGCAGGCGTACTCCTGTTGTTCTATGGCGGCAGCATCGGCCTCGAGATCGCCGAGGGTCTTCTCATCGTCCTGGTGCTCGCGGCATTCGTCCTTCGCGACCGCCGGCCAAGCCTGAACACAACCGGCGCCGTCGTTGCGGATCCGGGCGAGTTGCCCCCGATCGCTCGCGAAGTTCTCGAAGGACTGCCCGATCCTCTGCTGCTCGCCGAATCGTCGGGACGGGTCATTCTCGTGAACAAGGCGATGCGCGCGCTCGTGGGCGTGGACATCGAGCGCAAGCATGTTTCGGCAGTCTTGCGCACGCCATCGGTGCTGGAAGCGGTGCTGCGCACGGCCGGAACCGGCGAGCCGGCGTCATTCGAATTCATGCTGCATGTGCCGGTCGAGCGCCACTATCAGGCCTATGTCTTCCGGACGGCGCAGAGCCCGAATCTGACCACGCTCCTGTTCCACGATCTCACCGCCGTGAAACGCGCTGAGGAGGCGCGCGCGGATTTCATCGCCAATGCCTCCCACGAGCTGCGCACGCCGCTCGCGGCCGTGTCCGGGTTCATCGACACGCTGCGCGGCCATGCCAGGGACGACGAAGCGGCGCGCGAAAAATTTCTTGGCATCATGAGCGACGAGGCGAGCCGGATGCGCCGCCTCATCAACGACCTGCTCTCGCTCACACGCATCGAGCTCAACGAGCATGTGCCGCCCAGCGGGGTCGTCGACGTCGTCGGCGTGGTGCGGGACGCCGCGACCGCGCTCTCTCCGCTTGCGCAAGCCGATCACGTCGCCATCGCCGTCGAGAGTGACGCCGGCATTCCCCCGGTGACGGGCGATCGCGACGAACTGATCCAGCTATTCCAGAACCTGATCCAGAACGGCATCAAATACGGCAAGCAGGGCGGCGGTCATGTGTGGATCAGGATCGGCGTCAGCCCCACGACGGTGCCAGGCCGCCGCGGCCCCCTCGGCATGGTGTCCGTCAGCGTGCGCGACGACGGCGAAGGCATTCCGCGCGAGGCGATTCCCCGGCTCACCGAGCGGTTCTACCGCGTGGATGTGAAGCGCAGCCGTGAGCGCGGCGGCACGGGGCTGGGACTCGCCATCGTCAAGCACATCGTCAATCGCCATCAGGGGCGGCTCCAGATCGAGAGCCAGCCGGGAGAGGGCAGCCAGTTCACGGTCTTGCTGCCCGCCATGACCGCCAAACAGCCTGCGGACGCCACCGTCACGGAAGTGTTATAATTTTGTCGCATAGAATTGGCCGTCCGCCGCTAGTCAGAAGCGGATGAGATGGCGACGACTTCTGATGAGCGACAACAAGATGAGCGACCACACCGTCAGGGCCTTTTCCGAGCAGCTGGAATCGCTGTCGAGCGGTGTTGCGCAGATGGGCGGTCTGGCGGAAGCCCAGCTGGCCGACGCCGTGGAAGCCATCGCGCGCCGCGACACCAAGCTTGCCGAAGGCGCCATCGCCGGCGATCCGCGCATCGACTCGCTGCAACAGGACATCGAGGCCCAGGCGCTCAAGCTTCTGGCCTTGCGCCAGCCGATGGCAGTGGACCTGCGCGACACGCTGGCCGCGATCAAGATCGCCAGCGAGCTGGAACGCATCGGCGACCTAGCCAAGAACATCGCCAAGCGGGCGCTGGTGCTCAACCGGGAGCCGCCGATCCGCCTGACGCAAAGCCTCGCCCGCATGGGACGGGCTTCGCTGAACCAGCTGAAGCTGGTCCTCGATTCCTATTCCGACCGCGACGCGACCGGCGCCGAAGCGGTGTGGCGCAACGACGGCGAGATCGACGAGATCTACAACAGCCTGTTCCGCGAGCTTCTCACCTACATGATGGAAGACCCGCGCACGATCAGCCTGTGCACGCATCTTCTGTTCGTCGCCAAGAACATCGAGCGCACCGGCGACCACGCCACAAACATCGCCGAGACCGTCTATCACATGGTGACGGGCGGGCATCTGGCGATGGAGCGCCCCAAATCCGACACCACCAGCTCCACCACCGTGCCCTTCGAGCGAAAGACCCCATGACGCTGAAGCCGACCGTTCTGGTTGCCGAAGACGAAAGCGCTCTTGTCACCCTGCTGCGCTACAACCTGGAGCGCGAAGGCTATCGCGTCATGGACACGCAGGACGGCGAGGAAGCGCTCCTCATCGCCAGCGAGGAAAAGCCGGACGTCATCATCCTGGACTGGATGATGCCGCAGCTTTCCGGCATCGAAGTCTGCCGCCGGCTGCGCCAGCGCCAGGAAACGCGCAACGTGCCGATCCTGATGCTCACCGCGCGCGGCGAGGAGACGGACCGCATCCGCGGGCTCGACACCGGCGCCGACGACTACATCACCAAGCCCTTCTCGATGACCGAGCTTCTGGCGCGCCTGCGCGCCGTGATGCGCCGCATCCGCCCCGGCCTCGCCGAAGACGTGCTCAAGGTCGGCGATATCGAGATGGACCGCGCCGCCCATCGCGTGCGCCGCGGCGGCAAGGACATTCACCTTGGCCCCACCGAGTTCAAGCTGCTCGATCACCTGATCCAGCATCCCGGCCGCGTCTTCAGCCGCGAACAGCTGCTGGATGCGGTGTGGGGCAGCGACGTCTATGTCGAGGCCCGCACGGTGGACGTGCATGTCGGGCGGCTGCGCAAGGCGCTGAACGTCGAAGGCGTGCGCGATCCCATCCGCACGGTGCGTTCGGCGGGCTATGCGCTCGACGACGCCTTCGTCGCCGCCTAGAGCGTGATCCGGAATAGTGTGAAGCGCCGATACGCTGCCGCTAGCGGCTTCCAGATAAATCGCGCGACCAATCAGAGCAGTCTTTCGATCGGCTTTTCGAGTTTGCCGGGATCGGTGATTGGGGCGTAGCGCGCCACGGGCTTGCCGTCCCGCCCGATCAGGAACTTCGTGAAATTCCAGGGGATGCGCCCGATGCCGAAGAGGCCGGGCTTCTCCTGCTTGAGGTAGCCGTAGAGCGGGTGCGCGCCCGCACCGTTCACCTCGATCTTGGCGAAGAGCGGGAAGGTGGCGCCGAACACGGTGGCGCAGAACTCGCCGATCTTGGCTTCTCCCTCCGGCTCCTGCGCGCCGAACTGGTTGCACGGAAAGGCGAGCACAGAGAAGCCGCTGTTCTGGTGTTTCGCATAAAGCGCCTGCAGCGCTTCGTATTGGGGCGTGAAGCCGCATTTGCTGGCGGTGTTCACGATGAGAAGGACCTGGCCCTCAAAGTCCTTCAGCGAAACCTCCTGCCCGCGCAGGTTCTTCGCCGTGAAATCGTAGACGCCACTCATGACCGCTCCCCGAAACAGAAACCGGAGCGGCGCTTCTCACACCGCTCCGGCCCCATGCTACTACCGAAATACTATCAGCTCGCCATGCGCCCCCGGCCAGCTTCAGCTGGCCATGCGCCCCTTGTCGCGGCGATGGTTGGTTTGCGGCTGGTAGGCCTTGCGGGCATGGGCTTCGCAATAGGGCGAGCCGGCCTTGGGCTTGTGGCCGCAGAAGTGGAATTCGTTCTCGGAAGGATCGCCGATGGGCCAGCGGCACATGCGGTCGTTGATGGCGAGCACCGAGACGTGCGTGCCGTCTTCCAGGGTGACGGGATCTTCCTCCACCACCGGCGGCTCGGGGATGTGGGTGCGGATCGCGTTCATGCGCGGCGCGGAAGGCACCCGCGGGCGCTCCGAGCGCGTGGGCGTCGCACGGCCGGCGAGGCCCAGGCGATGCACCTTGCCGATCACCGCATTGCGGGTGACGCCGCCCAGGACACGGGCGATCTGGCTGGCCGACAATCCCTCGGTCCAAAGGTTCTTCAGTTGGTCGACCCGTTCATCCGTCCAGCTCATCGCGTGGCTCCCTGCTCCAAGGCACAATATATCGTAGCAAGGGGGTTAATGCGCACAAGGCTTGCAGGGGTCCCACAATCCCTTGTCCACAACATGAGTCTGTGCATTTGAATTACGTTTCGAGCACCCACCCGCCCCCCTCCCCGGGGGCTTTCTCCGCCGGACCATCCGGCGGCGAGTCGCGAACAGTAAGAACATAAAGGGAACAAGTCAAGCGCGGTGCCCACCATGCCCACGCCTTGCTTGACCCACTTTGGCCGCGCGTGCTGCTACAAACCGCCTTCCGGCGCGGCTGCGCGCAGCTACGCTGGTGATGTCCCATAAGGAGTGCCCCGTGTCCGACTTTCCGGTTCTGCTGCCGACCTTCGCCCGTGCGGATATCGCGTTCACCCATGGCGAAGGCGCACGCCTCTATGCGGAAGACGGTACGCGCTATCTGGATTTCGGCGCCGGCATCGCGGTGAACGCACTGGGCCATGCGCATCCGCATCTGGTGAAGGCGATTACCGAGCAGGCGGGCAAGGTGTGGCATGTCTCCAACCTCTATCGCATCCCCGAAGGCGAGCGGCTGGCCAGGCGCCTTGTCGATGCCACCTTCGCCGACACCGTGTTCTTCACCAACTCCGGCGTGGAAGCGATCGAAGCCTCGATCAAGATCGCGCGCCGCTATCACTTCAAGAAGGGCCATCCCGAGCGCTTCCACATCATCACCTTCGAAGGCGCGTTCCACGGCCGCACCCTGGCGGGGATCGCCGCGGGCGGGCAGGAGAAATATCTGGAAGGCTTCGGCCCCAAGGTAGCGGGCTTCGACCAGGTGCCGTTCGGCGACCTGAAAGCGCTGGACGCGATGATTGGCCCGCACACCGCGGCGCTGATGATCGAGCCGATCCAGGGCGAGGGTGGATTGCGCCCGGCCGACGCGGAATTCCTGCGCGCGCTGCGCAAGCGCTGCGACGAGCAGGACATGCTCCTCATCTTCGACGAAGTGCAAACGGGCGTGGGCCGCACCGGAAAATTCTTCGCGCATGAATGGGCGGGCGTGACGCCGGACATCATGGCGATCGCCAAAGGCATCGGCGGCGGCTTCCCGCTGGGCGCGTGCCTCGCCACCGCCAAGGCGGCGAGCGGGATCGAGAAGGGCAGCCACGGCACCACCTTCGGCGGCAATCCGCTGGCGATGGCGGTGGGCAACGCGGTGCTGGACGTGGTGCTGGCGCCGGACTTCCTGCCGCGCGTGCAGAAGCTGGGCAATTACTTCAAGCAGCAGCTCGGCTCGCTGATCGCCGAATATCCCGATGTGTTCGAGGATGTGCGCGGGCAGGGGCTTATGCTGGGCCTGAAGATGAAAGTCCCCAACACCGAATTCCTCGATGCCTTGCGCGCGCGGCACATGCTCGCGGTTGGCGCCGGCGCAAACGTGATCCGCCTGCTGCCGCCGCTGATCATCGACGAAAGCGATGTGCGCGAAGCGGTGAAGCTGCTGGGCGAAACCGCCGCGCAATTCCAGAAGAAAGCGGCTGCGGAATGAACGCCCAACGAATTACCCTCTCCTCCTTCAGGAGGAGAGGGCAGGGTGAGGAGGCGCTGGGCGTGAAGCGACGAACCAGCCTCCGGCATTCCTGACCTTGCGCGTCCCCCTCACCCCAACCCTCTCCCCCTGAAGGGGGCGAGGGAGGATTTTTTGAAATGACCAAACACTTTCTCGATCTCGCCGATTTCGATGCTGCCACCTTGCAGGCGCTCATTGCCGACGCCCGCGCGCGCAAACAGGCGCGCAAGGGCTTGCCGCATGGCGCGCTCGACAAGGACGCGCCGCTCAAGGGGCGGATGCTGGCGCTGATCTTCGACAAGCAATCCACGCGCACGCGCATCTCCTTCGACGTGGGCATGCGCCAGCTTGGCGGCGAAACCATCATGATGTCGGGCAACGACATGCAGCTCGCGCGCGAGGAAACCACGGCGGACACCGCGCGCGTTCTCTCCCGCTATGTGGACGCGGTGATGATCCGCCTGCTCGATCACGAGATGGTGCTGGATCTGGCGCGCAAC
>DATIVW010000036.1:0-4818 GCA_035465595.1 Rhizomicrobium sp.
GCGCCAGCCAAGCGCCCAAATGTGGCAGCGGTTTGTCGAAAGCCCCGCGCGCGATTAACAATGCCCGCCAAAGACATTTCGATCCATTGGGAGGACTTCCATGAACCTGTTCGATCTCACCGGCAAAGTCGCGCTGGTCACCGGCTCCACGAAGGGCATCGGCGAGGCCATCGTGCACCGCTTCGCAGAGCACGGCGCGAAGGTCGTCGTGTCCAGCCGCAAGGCCGACGCCTGCGAGAAAGTGGCCGGTGACATCAACAAGGAGCGCGGCAAGGAAGTCGCTGTGCCGATCCCCTGCAACATCAACTACAAGGAGCAGATCGAGAGTCTGGTGAAGCAGACGCGCGCCAAATGGGGCAAGATCGACATCCTGGTCTGCAACGCCGCGCTCAATCCCTATTACGGCCCGCAGATGGGCATTCCCGACGAAGCTTTCGACAAGATCATGGGCGCGAACATCAAGTCCAACCACTGGCTGGCGCAACAGGTGCTGCCGGAGATGGTGGAGCGCAAGGACGGCTCGATCGTGATCGTATCCTCCATCGGCGGATTGCGCGGCTCGCCGGTGATCGGCGCCTATTGCATCTCCAAGGCCGCGGACATGCAGCTCGCGCGCAACATCGCGGTCGAGTACGGCCCGCACAACATCCGCGCCAACTGCATCGCGCCGGGCCTGATCAAGACCGACTTCGCGAAAGCCTTGTGGGAGAATCCGGAAACGCTGAAGCGCTCCACCTCGGGGGCTCCGCTGCGCCGCATCGGCGAACCGGACGAGATCGCGGGCGCCGCGGTATTTCTCGCCTCGAAGGCCGGATCGTTCACCACCGGCCAGGTCATCGTCTGCGACGGCGGCGCAACGATCTGATCCAGACACGGCGCGGCGCGTAGAATCCCCATGACCGGTATCGGCGAACTCCTCGCGATCAACGCGGCCATGATGGCGGCGATCTTCCTCGTTCTCTGGCTTGTCAGCCTAGCGCTTCACGACGTGAGCTTCGTCGATATCTGCTGGGGTCTTGGGCTGGGCGTGCTGGCGCTCGCCGCGTTTCTGGAAACGCCGGACTATGGCGACCGGCAAAGACTGCTGGTCACGCTGGCCGTGGTCTGGGCGCTGCGGCTCGGGCTCTATCTGCTGTGGCGCTGGCGGAGGAACGGGCCCGACCCGCGCTATGTGAAGATCATGGCGCGTGCCGAGTCCGAGCGCGGCTGGAGCTTCGCGAAGACGGCCGGGCTCCAGGTGTTCGCATTGCAAGGCGTGCTGCAGTTCATCGTCTCGCTGCCTGTGCAACTGGGACAATGGGGCGGCGACGGCAGCATCGGCCCGCTCGCGGTCGCGGGCGCGGCGCTTGCCATCTTTGGCCTTCTCTTCGAGACCGTCGGCGACGCGCAGCTCGTTGCCTTCAAGGCCGATCCGGCGAACAGGGGAAAAGTTCTGGATCGCGGCGTGTGGCGTTACACTCGGCATCCCAATTATTTCGGCGATGCCTGTTTCTGGTGGGGCCTGTTCCTGATCGCCGCGCAGACGCCGCTGGGCTGGTGGAGCATTCCGGGCCCGATCCTGATGATGATCCTGCTCACCCGCGTCAGCGGCATGCCGATGCTGGAAAAGAGCATGCAGAAGAAGCCGGACCACGCCGCTTATGCCGCGCGAACCTCCGGCTTCATTCCGTGGTTTCCGAAGAATACCTGATCAGAGCCGCGAGCGGTCCGCCCATGTCGCATGCGTGCCGCTGCACAGCTTGTGCGGCAGCGCGATCCGGCAGATGGGCCCGTCCTCGATCGCGCGCGCATCCAGCAGCACGCATTCCGACGTGCCCGTGTTCTCGTCGATGACGAAGCTGACGAGATAACCGTCGTCCTCGTCCTTTGCGTTCGCGCGCGGCACGACGGGCGCCTCGCTCGCGTAGCGCCCCCGCTCCAGGCGGAATTCGCTGCGCTTGCCGGTCTTCAGGTCGTTGCGCGCGAAGCCGTTGAACAGGAACCATCCGGGCTCGGCGAGCGTGGAATAGGCGTAGCGATAAGGCTTGCCGGCATGGCGCTGGTTGAACATGCCGAATTCCAGGATCGCATCGTCCAGCCGCTCTTCCTTCGTCGTGCCGTCGCGCAGATTGAAGCGCCAGCGGTGCAGCTTCGGTCGGAAGCTCTCCTCGTCCAGATACGCCATCATGTGCTCGTAGCCCGGCGGCGCATCGCGGCGCGGCTTGGGCATGGGCTCTTCCTGGAAATAGCCGTCGAGGATCACCTCGTCGCCCTGCTCATAGGCATTCACCCAGTGCAGTACATAGGTCGGCGATGCCTCGAACCAGCGCACGTCTTCCGTCTTGCCGTGACGCGGCACGATGGCAAAGCGCGACGGCAAGCCTTCGTGCATCCGCACAGCGTGGACGCCGCGCTTGAGCAGCTCCGCATCCCAGAACATCGGCAGGTCGTTGAGGATCGAATAGTGCTCCGTGAACGCCATGTCGTGCGGCAGGCGTGGGCCGGGCAGCGGAATCGGAATGTAGTTCGTGAGCCGGTTGTCGCGGTCCACCACGCCGTAATGCAGATAGGGCGCATATTTGGAGTAGTTGAAGAACATCAGCTCGCCCGTCGCTTCGTCCACGCGCGCATGGGCGGAGATGCCGTCCAGCGGCACCCAGCCTTCGGTGCCCGTCTGCTCCAGCGTCTCCGGATCGAGGCGATAGCCCTCGCCGCACTGATACATCGTCGCCAGCGCGCGGCCATTGTGAACGACCACATCCGTGGACGCATTGTCCTTCAGGCCGCCATGCGCGCCGAAGCCCGGCCGCTTCGACACGGTCACGGGATCGGCAAGCCCGCCCCACAGCGAGGCGTTCGCCTCCTGCTCCGCTTCGAAGCAGCGCGTGCGCACGAAGCGGTTGCGATAGTTCGCCTTGCCGCCGCGAAAGCTGATCGCATGGATCATCGCGTCGCCGTCGAACGGGTGATAGCGGCCGAGCGGCTGGTGCACCTGGTTCTCGGTGTTGCGCAGATAGATGCCATCGATGTCCGCCGGAATGCGCCCCGAAATCACATCGAGGTCGAACGCATTCACCTCCTCCATCAGCGGCGTCCATGCGCCGTTGAGATAGGGATGATTGCTCGGCTTCAGCGAAGACTTGATGGGTGGCAGGCGCTCGATCTTCATGGGCAGAGCCTGCCACCGAACCGGCTGCGGCGAAACTCCCTCTAGAGCTTAACGCCCAGAACAAGCACGTCGCCGGCGCGGACGATCTCGTGGAATCCGTAGGCGCCGTAGAAGCGAACGGCCCGTGCGTTGCGCGTTCCCACGCCCAGATGCGCGCCGGGCGAGCCCTGCGCGCGCATCTCGGCGAGCCACCGGTCGATCAGCCGCCTGCCCCAGCCATCGCCCTGCAGCCGCGGCAGCAGGTTGATGTGCAGGTGCGAAGGATAAGGCTCGCTGATGCTGCGCGGCATGCGGTCCGGTTTGTGGATCAGCTCCGCCACGCGCCGGTCGGGCTGCGGCAGCGCCGCCGGATCCGGATAGCGCATGCGCAATTGCGGCCACCATTCGCGCTCCATGCGATTGGCGAAGGCGTAGGTATCGCGCGCGCCGACGATGTAACCGCCCAGGCCTTGTGCGTCCTCGACGACAAAGCCGCTTTCCGGCTCAAGCGCCGCGTAGGGCGCGGCATAGACATGGCCGAGCAGTTCGGGATCGCGATAGAGCGCCGTCGCGTCCTGCCCGGCGTCGCCGGTCTTCAGGCAGATGGCGTAAAGCGCGTCGCGATCTTCGTGTCGTAATGGACGGATTTGCGGCATGGTTCATTCCCTGCTTGCGCCCTAGGATAGCGCGTGGCGGGGAGAACACGAATGAAAACGCTGGCGCAGAAACTGGGATACGGTGCGGACGAGCGGTTGCTCATCCTGAACTGCGACGATCTCGGCTCCAGCCATTCGGCGAATGTCGCCATCGACGACTCCATCCGCAACGGCATCGGCACCAGCGCCACCCTGATGGTGCCCTGCCCCTGGGCGCGCGAAGCGGTGGACATGTGCGGCGATCTCGACATCGGCGTGCACCTGACGCTCACCGCCGAATATCCCGGCTATCGCTGGCGTTCGCTGAGCGGCGCGAAGTCGTTGCACGATGCCGACGGCTTCATGCCCCGCACGGCTGCCGAGGTCTGGCAGAACGCAAGGATCGAAGACGTGGAAGCCGAATGCCGCGCGCAGATCGAACTGGCGCTCCAATGGGGCGTGGATGTCACCCATCTCGACGCGCACATGGGCACGATGCAGATTAATCCCGCCTATTACGCCGTCTATCTGAAGCTCGCTTCCGAATGCCACCTGCCCTTGCGCATGCTGAATGCGAAGATGGATGAGCGGCTCGACTTCGGTTGCCGCGCGACCGCGGACGGTGCAGGCGTCCTCTATCCCGACGATTTCGCGTTTCAATGGGGCGAGCCTACGGAAAGGCTCCTTCCGAAATTTCTCGACAGGCCCGAGCCCGGCGTGAGCGAGTTCATCCTGCATCCGGTCGTCGACGGCCCAGAGCTGCGCGGTTACGACAAGACCGAAGCCGGCATCCGCGTCGGCGATTACGCCGCCGCCAAAAACAATGCCCTGCGCGACCTCATCGCCGCGCAGGGCATCAAGCTCGTCAGTTTCCGCCCCTTGCGGGAGGCGATGCGGGCCTAGTTGATCCCCAGCACGCTTTCCGCCGTCTTGAACGGCAGGTTCTGGGCTTCGGCAACCGCGCCATAGGTCAGCGTGCCCTTGTAGACGTTGAGGCCCGCGCGCAGGTGCGGGTCCTTCTTCATGGCCGCTTCGGCGCCGAGTTCGGCGAGCGCG
>DATIVW010000037.1:0-4694 GCA_035465595.1 Rhizomicrobium sp.
AGCATGGTCCTGCTGCCGCTGGTTTGCGAGAAGGTGAAGGTGCCGGTGATTGCCGCGGGCGGCATCACCGATGGCCGCACCATGGCGGCGGCCTTCGCACTCGGCGCCGAAGGCGTGCAGATGGGCACGCGCATGGTGTCGGCGGCGGAATCGCCGGTGCATCAGAACTGGAAGAATGCGATCCTCGATGCGGAGGAAACCTCGACCGTCTTCCTCAACCGCTTCGGCCCCGGCCCGGCCTTGCGTGCGTTGCGCACCGAGAAGACGACGAAGTTCGAGAAAGAACCGCCCGCCAACATCATGGCGGAGTTCGGCAACGCGATGGACCTCTATTTCGGCGGTGATATGGAAGCGGCCATCGCACTGTCCGGGCAGGTGGCGGGCCGTATCGACAGCATCAAACCGGTGAAACAGATCATCGACGAGACGGTGGCGGAGTTTCATGAGACGATTGCTGGCCTCGCGCGCAAATATAACAACTGATCTCCCTCGCCCCCCAAGGTGGGGGAGCGGGAATAGGACGACCTGAATGCCCACACTGAATCGCAATGGCGTCGACATCTATTACGAGGTTCACGGCTCGGGCCCGGTGATCCTGCTCAGCCACGGCTATTCCTCCACCTCCGCCATGTGGCGCGGGCAGGTGGCGCCGTTCTCCAAGGAGCACACGCTCGTCACCTGGGACATGCGCGGCCACGGCCAGAGCGATTATCCGGAAGACCCGTCGCAATACAGCGAGGAACACACCGTGGCCGACATGGCGGCGATCCTCGATGCCGTCGGTGCGAAAGGGGCGGTCATCGGCGGGCTGTCGCTGGGCGGCTACATGTCGCTCGCATTTCACCTGAAGCATCCCAATCGCACGCGCGCGCTGCTCATCATCGACACCGGCCCCGGCTTCAAGAAGGACGAGCCGCGCGCGGACTGGAACGCCAATGCCGAGCGCACCGCGCAGAAATATGCGGAGGAAGGATTGGGCCTGCTGGAAAGCTCAACTGCCGAACGCCGCACGGCGCGTCATCGCGATGCGCGCGGGCTTGAGCGGGCGGCGCGCGGCATGCTCACCCAGCGCGATGCGCGCGTGATCAATTCGCTGCCGGATATCAAGGTGCCCTCGCTCGTCATCGTCGGCGCGGATGACACCAATTTCCTCGTCGCTGCCGACTACATGGCCAGGAAGATTCCCGGCGCGGAGAAGGTCGTCATCCCCGGCGCCGGCCACGCCGCCAATATCGACAAGCCCAAGACGTTCAACGCCGCGGTGCTGGATTTTCTGAAGAGGCGCGGCCTTTAATCGCCTCCCCCTTGTGGGGAGGCCGATAAAATTCGAGCGTAGCGAAGAATTTTTCGGGTGGGGGGAACGCCTCGCACTGCCCCCACCCGGATCGCTTCGCTCTCCGACCTCCCCACAAGGGGGAGGTGATGTTTGGGACTGGTCATGACCGATAAAAACACCAAACCCGAAACCATCGCCGCGCAGGGGTTGGGCTGGATCGACGAGACCACGCGGGCGGTGTCGCCGCCGATCCACCTGTCATCCACCTTCATCCGCGATCCGGACAATCAGTTCCGCTCCGGCCGCGAATATGCGCGTTCCGACAATCCCACTTACGATCAACCGGAAGCGGTATTGGCAGCGCTGGAGAACGGCAAGGATGCAATGCTGTTCGCATCCGGCATGGCGGCGGCGACGGCTTGCTTCCTCGCGCTGAAGCCCGGCGATCATGTCGTGGTGCCGAAGGTCATGTACTGGGGCCTGCGCTTGTGGTTGTTCGATTTCGCGCGCAGCTGGGGCCTCGACGTCGAAGACATCGATATGAGCGATTTCGCCGCCGTGAAAGCGGCGATGCGGCCCGGCAAGACGAAACTCGTCTGGATCGAGTCGCCCGGCAATCCCATGTGGAACATCACCGACATCGCCGCCGTCACAGAGATCGCGAAGAAGGCGGGTGCGAAGGCGGTGGCGGACTCCACGGTCTCGACGCCCGTTCTGACGCATCCGCTCGATCTGGGCTGCGATGTCGTCATGCATTCAGCGACGAAATATCTCAACGGTCATTCCGACATCGTGATGGGCGCGCTGGTGACGAAGCTGGAAGACGAATACTGGCAGCGCATTTCCACGGTGCGCTCCAAGCTCGGCGGCATTCCGGGGTCGTTCGAGGCGTGGCTGTTGTTGCGCGGCATGCGCACGCTTTATCCGCGCGTAAGGGCGGCCTGCGCGAATGCGCAGAAGGTGGCAGAGCATTTCGCGAAGCATCCGCGCATCATCCAGGTTCTCTACCCCGGCCTGAAGAACCATCCTGGCCATGCGATTGCGGCAAAGCAGATGAATGGCGGCTTCGGCGGCATGCTGTCGATCCGGATCAAGGGCGGCGAAGAGGCGGCGATCGCCACGGCGG
Source organism: Rhizomicrobium sp. (assembly GCA_035465595.1). Taxonomy (GTDB): domain Bacteria; phylum Pseudomonadota; class Alphaproteobacteria; order Micropepsales; family Micropepsaceae; genus Rhizomicrobium. Next base: position 2,403 of record DATIVW010000037.1, read on the forward strand.
CGCGGGTGAAGATCTGGAAGCGCGCCACCTCGCTCGGCGGCACTGAAAGCCTGATCGAGCATCGCGGCTCGACCGAAGGCCCCGGCGCGCCGTGCCCGATGGATCTGCTGCGGCTGTCGGCGGGCATCGAGGACGCGTCGGACCTCATCGCCGATCTTGAGCAGGCATTGGACGGGAACGGTTGAGAAGCAAACGGCGCGCGAAGCAAATCCGCGCGCCGCCGCATTTCACGAAGCGGAAGTCCTATCCCGCCTTCGCTTCCGCGATGTAGCGGTCCACCACCTTGTCGAGGATGGCGAGCGGTACCGCGCCGCACACCAGGATCGCCTTGTGGAACGCCTTGATGTCGAACTTCGGCCCCAGCGCCGCTTTCGCCTTCTCGCGCTGCTTGAGGATATCGAGCTTGCCGACCATGTAGGCGCAAGCCTGCCCCGGCCACACGCAATAGCGCTCGACTTCGGTGATCGCCGAGGCATCGAGATCGCCCAGTGTGTCGGTGTAGTACTTGATCGCCTTTTCGCGGCTCCACTTCATCGCGTGCATGCCGCTGTCCACGACAAGGCGCACGCCGCGGAACATCGCATCGTGCATGTAGCCGATGCGGCCCCATGGATCGTCCGCATACATCCCCATCTCGTCGGCCATCTGCTCCGAATAAAGCGCCCAGCCTTCGACATAGGCGGTGAAGCCGGAAACCTTGCGGATCAGCGGAAGGTCCGTCTCCTGCTGGATCGAGAGTTGCATGTGATGGCCGGGAATGCCTTCGTGATAGGAGAGTGTCGAAAGCGTCCAGCTCGGCACTTCGGCGGTATCGCGCAGGTTGATGTAGTACATGCCCGGGCGCTTGCCATCGAGCGAACCCGGATTGTAGTAGCCGCCCGGCGCGCCTGCTTCCGTCGCCTTCGGCACGCGCTTGATCTGGAGATCGGCCTTCGGCAGCACGCCGTAATATTCCGGCAGCCGCGCACGGATTTTCTGGATCTTCGTATTCAAATCGGCAAGGAGCTTTTCCTTGCCTTCATCGGTGTTCGGATAGCGGAACTTGGGATCCTCATACATTCCGCGCAGGCGCTCGCCCACGGTGCCCTTGGTGAGCCCCAGCTTCTTCATGTCGGCATCGATGCGCGCGGTGTAGTCGGCCACGACATCGAGGCCGGTCTTGTGGATCTCTTCCGGCGTCATGTTGGTCGTGGTCGCCGCGATCACGCTGTCGGCGTAATAGGCATCGCCCTTCGGCAGGCGCCACACGCCGGCGTCGTGCACGGCCTTGGCGCGCATGTCTTTCGCAAGCGCGATCTGGCGATCGAGAGCGGGATAGATTTTATCCGCCACGATCTTGGTGGCGCGCGCTTCCCACTCGCCGGGAATGTTCGCAGCTTTCGTCTTGTTGACGAGCGCTTCGACCATCACCGACTTTCCGGCATCGACGCCGCGCAGCGCATTCATCTGCGTCATCGCCTTGTCGAGCGCGAAGTCCGGCGGGATCACCCCCAGCGCCACGTCATGGCGCACGACTTCGCTGTCGCGATCCAGCGCCCGCGCCACGCCGTCCAGGCGCTGCAGGAAATATTCGGCGTCGTCCTTGTTCTCGACCGGCTGCTGGCTGGCGAGGAAGTCGGGGAATTGCTGATAGGTGCCGGTGAGCTGGCTCACGATGTAGGGCGCGCCCGCGCCGGTGCCGCCATAGGCATATTTCCTGTCGTCGCCGTTCTGGACCTGCAGTCCGTACTGGATGATCTCGTAGTTGAGCGCATCCATTCCGGTGAGCGGCTTGGCATCGAAGGCATTGATGCGGGCGAGCTGGCTGGCGGTGAGGTCCTTCTGCTTCTGGTATCCCGCGAGCGAGTTGTCGTCGACTTCGCCGCGCTGCTTGGCACGCGGGCCGGTATCCACGCCGAGGAACGTGGCGCCGATGGGCGACGCATCCAGGTTCTCGGTCATGAACTGGTCGAACAGCTTGTTCAGCGCGGCGCCAGAGGGGCTGGCGGCCATTTCGGCGGCACGCGCGAGCGGCGTGCCAAAGGCGGCAAGGGCTGTGACGGCGGTGCCGGTTTTCAAAAAGTCGCGGCGATGAAGCATGAAAAGACTCCCCTTGTTTTGGTGGCCAAGAGTTAGGGGGCGGGGAAGGCAGTAACAAGAACAAGGACAACGATCGGCGGGCCAAACGGGTCAAAAAACCGTGCAATGCGCTATTGGCGCATCATTCGCGGCGGGCATAGCCAGCCTGCGCCTCTTACCGCGTGTCGAATCTCTTCGCAGTTGCGAGAAACTCGGGCAAACCGACGATCTCGT
>DATIVW010000038.1:0-2597 GCA_035465595.1 Rhizomicrobium sp.
ACCGCGGCAATGCCGACGCCGATTAGAGGAACGCGGTTCATTGCGAGCCTCCGCTGCTGTCGGAGGCCGATGCGGCTGCGGACGGCGCGGTGACCGTCACGCTTTCGGGCGGCGCCTTGCCGAGCGTCTGCGGCGGCAGATAGGGGATGATGTTCTTGGCGGCGTTCTCGTCCACGATCACCCTGTTCACGCCGCCATAAACCTGGCTCATCGTCTCGATATACATGCGCTTGCGGGTGACCTCGGGCGCCTTGCGATACTCGGCCAGGACGCTGTCGAACCTCTTGGCCTCGCCGCTCGCTTCGGCGATCGCCTTCTGGCGATAGGCTTCCGCCTGCTGGACGATCTGCGCCGCTTCGCCCCGCGCTTCGGGAATGATCTTGTTGGCGTAGGCTTCCGCCTCGTTGCGCATGCGCTCCTGGTCGGCACGCGCGGCCTGCACATCGCGATAGGCGTCGCGCACCTGGTCGGGCGTGTCCACGTTCTGCATCTTCACGCCGGTGATGGTGACGCCGATGCGGTAGGACGCCAGCGTCTTCTGCATCAGCTCGCGAACCTGGTTTTCCACCGGCCCGCGATCCTCGGTCAGGATCGGGCCGATCTGGTTCTGGCCCACGACCTCGCGCATCGCGCTTTCGGCCACCGCCTTGATGGCGTCGTCCGGCTTCTCCACGTTGAAAAGATAGTCGGCCGCGTTGTTGATCACCCAATAGACGGTGAAGTTCACGTCGACGATGTTCTCGTCGCCCGTGAGCATCAGGCTTTCCTCCGGCACGTCCTCATTGTGCGCGTCGTCGCCCTCGCCCACCTGCTGGTAGCCGATGTTGATCTGGTGGGTGGTGGTGACTTCCGGAAGCTCCACCGTCTCGATGGGCCAGGGCAGATGATAATTGGGGCCGGGGCCGGTCAGCGCCTCGAACTTGCCGAAACGCAGCACGACGCCTTCTTCATGGGTGCTGACGAAATAGAGTCCGGTCAGGAGCCACAGCCCGATGGCGCCAGCGCCAAGCAGCATGATCGTGCCGATCGTCCAGCCTTCGCTCGGCAGCAGGCCGCGCAGCCATGCCTGGGCGCGGCGCAGCATCTCCTCAAGATCGTTGGGGCGATTGCCGCCGCCGTCAGGCGATGAGGGACCGCTGCCACAGGGGCCGCGCGGACCCGGATTATTTCCGCCTGTCTGATTGCCCCAGGGCATGGTTTCACTGCGTTCGAGGAACAGATCGCGCCCGCGGCAGTTGGTTTCCGCGCGCCCGGCGTTTATATGAGCAACTCCCCTATGGTGCAACGAAGCCGGTCCATGCGCGAAGGCGCAGCGAGACCGCATTGAGGACGAGATGGCCGCGACACGGGACGATGTATTGAACGCGCTCTCCCGCATCGCCGATCCCGCCAGCGGCAAGAACATCGTCGACGCCGGCCTGGTGCAGGGCCTCGTGCTGCGCGACGGGAATGTCGGATTTTCGATCGAGGTCGCGCCGGACCGCGGGCGCGCGTCCGAACCGCTGCGCAAGGCCGCCGAAGACGCGGTCAATGCACTGCCGGGCGTGCTGTCGGTGACGGCGGTGCTCACGGCGCACAGCGAACCGGCGAACACCCGCACGGTCTACCAGAATCCCCGCGCGCAGCGCCCGCATGCAGGGCATGCGCATGCCCAGCAGCCGCAAGCGCCGAAGCCCTCCGGCATCGAGGGCGTCGCGAGCGTCATCGCGGTCGCCAGCGGCAAGGGCGGCGTTGGCAAGTCCACCATTGCCGTCAATCTGGCGCTGGGGCTTGCGAAGCTGGGCTTGAAAGTCGGCCTGCTCGATGCCGACATCTATGGGCCGTCGGTGCCGCGCCTGCTCAACATAACGCACAAGCCGGAAAGCGACGGGCACAAGCTGAAGCCCATCGAGAAGTTCGGCATCAAGACGATGTCGATCGGATTTCTCGTTGCCGAGGACTCTCCGATGATCTGGCGCGGGCCGATGGTGCAATCGGCGCTGACGCAGATGATGAACGACGTGGCATGGGCGCCGCTTGACGTGCTTGTGATCGACATGCCGCCGGGCACCGGCGACGCGCAACTCACCATCGCCCAGCGCGTGCCGCTGAAAGGCGCGGTGATCGTTTCCACGCCGCAGGACATCGCGCTGATCGATGCGCGCAAGGGCATCGCAATGTTCGAGAAGACGCAGGTTCCGGTACTGGGCATCGTGGAGAACATGAGCATGTTCGTCTGCCCGCATTGCGGCCACGAAACGCCCGTCTTCGGGCATGGCGGCGCGCGCGCAGAGGCCGAGAAGATGAACGCGCCGTTCCTGGGCGAAGTTCCCCTTGTGCTGCGCATTCGCGAAACCTCCGACGCCGGCACGCCCATTGTGGCGTCGCACCCAAACGGGGCCGAAGCGCAGGCTTTCCTTGCAATCGCCTCCCAAGTTGCGCAGAAGATCGCTGCGCCCTCGCGCCGGGCGCCAAAAATCGTGATGGAATAGGTTTTCCGTTCGGGGAAAGCAGATGGCAACGCCAAAGCCACAGATAAAAAGCACGTTCGCAACGCCGTCCTGCATTCACTTCCTTCCTGTCGCGAATGAAGTGAATGTCGATCTGCGCGCGCTCGC